>JAZRGB010000033.1:0-25745 GCA_045643965.1 Candidatus Enterousia sp.
TTCGGTCAAGATTGCCTGATAACGATGTTCTACGTCCATATCAAACTTTAAAGTTTTTATCATATCTGTTTTCATAATTGCCCTTTGATATAATATTGTATCATAAATATGAAAAAAAACCACCAAATGGTGGTTTTAATCCGGTTCTTCGTCCGACCCGAAAAACACAATATAAATAAAAAATATCCCACAAGGGGATATTTTCTATTAATCTGGTGGCCCTGGTCGGACTCGAACCGACACTCCTTGCAGAACTTGATTTTGAGTCAAGCGCGTCTACCAATTCCGCCACGGGGCCGCAGCGTCAGAAAGCAATTATTTAGGCTGCTTTCTTTGCTTCAACTTTTTTTACCAAACGTGCACTGCGGTTTGCCTTGTGTGCAGGTTTCTTTGCAGGTGCAGCAGGTTTGCCAGCTTTCTTTTCAATGGCTTTCTTAATAGCAGCCATATCAGCTGTCAAGCGTGATACTGGTTTTGCCATTACGTATGCATCCAAACCGCCATGTTTGGTCAATGTACGCAGACCAGCAGTTGAAATACGCAATGAAAAATCACGTCCCAAGATATCACTGTGGAACTTTAATGTTTGCAGATTTGGCAAGAACGTACGTTTTGTACGACGATGAGAGTGAGATACGTTCATCCCAACTTCTGTTTTCTTACCTGTAACTTTACATACACGTGGCATAATACTTATCCTTAAATTATTATATAGCGGACTAAATTTATAATAAAAATCTAGAAAAGTCAAGTATTGTTTTCATATTTTTTATTTGTTTTATTTATGTCCATCATTTAACAGGTCTGTTATAACCTTGGCTGGGGTAAATGTTGTTGTGGGAACTTCTACAAATATTGTGTTCCATTTTGACATCGCACCGTTCCACAAACCTGGACGTTCCATCGCACGCAAGTCCATACCGTTCTTTGATTTTACAGAAATAAATCCAGTTGATTTATCAATGTATTGGGTTAAATCGAACTTTTTGCCGTTGTAATCGTGGGTCATACAAACCAAATCCACAGGGTTAAAATATTGGCCTTGGTGCAATATTGATATTGATTCAGGTGCAATTTGCCCAGGTTCAATTATTTGTAAACTGTGTGTGCCGTCAGGGTTTTGTGTCCAAAATGGACCGCCACCTGGGGCACCAGTGTTCTTTATCATGCCACATACACGCAGTGGACGGTTTAAAATATTGCGAATTTCAGATACTGTAAAATTACGTATTCCCAGATTTTCAGATATGTATTGCTGGATTTCAGATGTGTTTGCAGTACCAGAATCAATATCGTTAATGTATTTAAATATTTGCTGTTGGGTTTGAATCGCGATGCCTGCCAGTATCTTTTTATATAATATAGTGTCGTGTCTGGCGTCGTTCGTGCAGACGTTATCGATATTTTTTATAAAGATAATATCTGCATCTAAATCGTTCAGGTTTTCAATCAATGCACCATGGCCGGCCGGACGAAATAGCAACGTTCCATCAGAATTACGAAATGGGGTGTTATCAGGGTTGACCGCGATTGTGTCTGTTTCTGGTTTTTGTGTAGATAGATTAATGTTATATTTAACGCCAAATTTCGATTCGTATTGTGGAACAATTTCTGATAATAGTTTTGTAAATCCATCGGTGTGTTCTGGTGATACGGTAAAGTGTATGTTAACAATCCCGTTGGATGATGCGTATTGGGCACCTTCGCATAAATGTTCTGCGACTGCTGTAATTCCAGATTGATTGTCGTTATGGAATTTTAACAATCCTTTTGGCAGGTTGCCGTAGTTTAGTCCTGATTTATCAATGATATATTTTATGATGTCTGTGTTTGTGGCGTTTTCAGGCAAGAACTGTTTCAAATCATTATAAAATGCGAATTTAGTTAAATTATCCAGAATAGTCTGGGCTGTTTTATTCATTACGCCAGTGTTCAGGTATTCAAACAGGTCTTTGAACATACGGGTTGCGGCACCAGATGCGGGTACGAACTTTTCAATTTTATAATTGTCTTTGTTATTATCGTAAAATTCTGCATATTTTGTGTCGCTGATTTGTAAGATTCCATTTCCAGTAACAGCGGCGGATATAATATCTATAAATGGAAATCCGTTTTCAAAATCTATTATTTGCTGTTGAATTTGGGCAAGTGTTAATTTGTGGTTTGTAATTTGATTTATGTCTTGGTCTGTAAAATGTGTCATGCTTTTCCCCATATATGTATGTTTGGCAGAATAATATAAATTTATTTGTTACGCAAGAATTTGGTATTCGTTCCTGTGTCTTGAAAGCAGATTTTATGGCACTATATATAGCACAGAAATAATTATAATAAAATGGAGCATATATTATGAATCCGGATGATTTACAAGAAACACCGCAGCAGGCGATTGAAAAATATACAACTGATTTTACAAAGTTGGCTGCAGACGGAAAATTAGACCCTGTGATTGGTCGTGATGAAGAAATTCGTCGCACTATTCAGGTGTTAAGTCGTCGTACAAAAAATAACCCTGTGTTAATTGGTAATCCAGGTGTTGGTAAAACAGCGATTGTCGAAGGATTGGCAACGCGTATCATTTCTGGGGACGTTCCAGAAAACTTGTTAAAGAAACAGTTATTAAGTCTGGATATGGGGGCATTGATGGCAGGGGCGTCTTTTCGTGGTCAATTCGAAGGACGCTTAAAGGCAATATTAAAAGCGGTTAAAGATTCAGACGGCAAAATCATTTTGTTTATTGATGAGTTGCATACGCTTGTTGGTGCAGGCAAGGGCGAAGGCAGTATGGATGCTGCAAACCTGTTAAAACCAATGTTGGCACGTGGTGAATTGCACTGTTTGGGTGCAACAACCTTGGATGAATATCGCCAATATATTGAAAAAGACCCTGCGTTGGCACGTCGTTTCCAGCCTGTGTATGTTGATGAACCAACAGTGGACGATACAATATCTATTTTACGCGGCTTAAAAGAAAAATACGAAGGTCATCATGGTGTTCGTATTGCGGATGCTGCGCTGGTATCTGCGGTTAAATTATCGAATCGGTATATCACAGATAGATTCTTGCCAGACAAGGCGATTGACCTTATTGACGAAGCCGCTGCACGTGTGCGTATTGAAATCGCATCAAAGCCAGATAAATTAGATGAAGTTGATAGACATTTGATGCAATTGAAAATCGAACAGCAGGCATTGAAAAAAGAAAAAGACGAAGAATCTAAAAAACGCTTGGCTGATTTGGAAAATATTATCAAAAATGTCGAAGCAGAATCCAAAGAACTGACCGCCCAATGGCAGGCAGAACAACAGAAAATGCGTGGACTGTCGGATGCAATGGCGGCGTTGGATGCTGCCAAGGCCGAAGTTGCGACTGCAATGCGTAATGGTGATTATGAAAAAGCGTCAGCATTGCAATATGGCAAGATTCCAGAACTGGAAGAAAAAATCGCCAAAATGAATGCTGATGCCAAAGAATATAAAACTGTTTTACCAGAACATATCGCAGCAGTTGTCAGTAAATGGACAGGTGTGCCAGCAGACAGATTAAATGCCGAAGAACAATCAAAATTATTAAATATCGAAGACGCGTTGCGTAAACGTGTTGTTGGGCAAGATCATGCACTGGGTGTAATTGCACGTGCGATTCGTCGCAGTCGTGCGGGTTTGTCTGACCCACGCAGACCAATGGGCAGTTTTATGTTCTTGGGGCCCACAGGTGTTGGTAAAACCGAAGTAGCCAAGGCACTGGCAGAATACTTGTTTAATGATGATACTGCCATGACGCGTATTGATATGAGTGAATATATGGAACCACATTCTGTATCACGCTTAATCGGCAGTCCCCCAGGGTATGTTGGTTATGAACAAGGTGGTGTTTTGACAGAAAGTGTTCGTCGTCGCCCATATCAGGTTTTGCTGTTTGATGAAATCGAAAAGGCAAATCCAGATGTGTTCAATGTGTTCTTGCAAATCTTGGACGATGGTCGTCTGACTGACGGGCAGGGGCATGTTGTGAACTTTACAAACACAATTATTATAATGACCAGCAATTTGCCGGATATGGCAGCGGTTAAAAAGCATTTCCGTCCGGAATTTATAAACCGAATTGATGAAATTGTGTTCTTTAACCCACTGGGCAAGGATGTAATGAGTGGCATTGTCAGAATCCAATTAACCGGTCTGGAAAAACGCTTGGCAGAACGCAGAATCAGTATGAATGTTACTGACAAGGCAATAAAATGGTTGGGTGACAACGGTTATGATGCTGTATTTGGTGCACGTCCGTTGAAACGTCTGATAACGTCTGCTGTCGAAGACAAAATTGCCAACCTGATATTGTCCGGCACATTAAACGAGGGCAGTACGGTTTATATCGATGTCAAAGGCAAAGATTTAACAGTTGGTTAAAAAAATCCCCCAATCGGGGGATTTTTATTTCTTTTTTACGTATTTTTTCTGGGATTGAATTAGACGAATAATTGCACGCCAATCGCCATATTGGTCGATAAATGAATGTTTGGAATCTTTAAAGATTACAAATTTCCATAAGTGACCATTTTTTCCAGTTTTTAATATGTTATATTTTTTACGTAATTCTTCGGGTGGTGATTTTTTATCACGACCACCGGCAACCAATGTAATTGGAATACCGTATTTGTCCATTAATTCTGGTTTAAATTCTACGTTTTCAACAGCATTAAATATTTTTGGTAATATAGATATGTATGTGAACTTGCCGTCAGGGCGGGGTTCGTGTGGGCTGGATATACCAATTACGCTGTTGTCGAATTCTTCATCTGTTATTTCTGGGGTAAAATAACGTTGTTTATAAAAACTTTTGATATAGCCTACAAAATTGTTGCAAATATAAGGTGCAAATAATACAGATGCAGAAAAACGTAATTTCTTTCTGTCGCTGATTCTTTTGTTGTAAATTTCAAAAATGCCATTTGCACCAGCAGAGTGGGCGATTAAACAAGAATATGCGTATTTGTTTGTTTTGCATTCCGATTCGATTTTATCCAGTCCTGTGTCGATTAAATCGATGTATTCGTCAAAAGTGTGTTTGTTTGCTAATTCTTGCGATGTTTCGGGCAGAAAGTCGCCTAAAAACGTATCAAGACAATATACGTCATATTGTACGATTAATGCCCAGTATTCTATTATTTTCATTAATGGTTCAGAACGTGTATTGCTGGCCAGGCCAGGAACCAAGATAATACAATTATCTGATGGTGTGGTGTTTACAGAATAGTATGATATCTGACCGATTGTCTTGTTTTCGGTTTTGGAACTGTATTTAAGTTCCCAACGAAACGCCGCATCTTTTAATGCGGGCAGTTCGTTTTTGTATTTGCTTAAATCTAGTTTGTAAATGTTTGCCATGATTTTATTGTTACACAAAATAAAAGATTGTCAACAGTTAATACAGAGAAATATTTTTCTGTTGACATTTGTTTTGATAACGTATAAAATCAGTTCGCTTTTAGAAATAAAAGTGCAAAGTTTTGGGGTTGTAGCTCAGTTGGTAGAGCACCTGCTTTGCAAGCAGGGGGTCGTCAGTTCGAGCCTGATCAGCTCCACCAAAACAAGTGAAAGGGGATGAAAATCCCCTTTTTAACAAGATAAATACAAGTTCGCCGAAAAGGGGGTGAATATATAATGGTAAAAGTTTTGGTTCGTGATAATAACGTAGAACAGGCATTGCGTGTTGCAAAACGTAAATCACAAAAAGAAGGTCTGTATCGCGAAATGAAAGAACGTCAGCGTTTTGAAAAACCAACTACAAAACGTAAACGTATGAAAGAAGAAGCGGTTCGTAACGAAAAGAAGCGTCAATCTAAACAACGTATGGTGTTCGGTTTCTAAGATTAAAAAAAATCCCCAGATTTGGGGATTTTTTATTTTTACTTTTGTTTTTTTACATCACAAAATCTTCGCCCAGATATACTTTCTTTACCATTTCATCTTTGATGATTTCGTCTGTGGTTCCGTGTTTCAAGATTTTGCCATCGTGCAAAACGTAACTGCGATCTGTGATTCCCAATGTTTCACGTACATTATGGTCAGTTATAATAACGCCCAGTCCGCGGTTTTTTAGTTGTGATACCAAACCACGAATTTCATTTACTGCAATTGGATCGATTCCAGCGAATGGTTCGTCCAGTAATATGAATTTTGGATTGTTTGCCAATGCACGGGCAATTTCAACACGTCTGCGTTCGCCACCAGACAGTGCGGTCGCAGGGCTGTGACGCAGGCTGGATATAGAAAATTCTTCTAGTAATGAATCAAGTTTCTTTTGACGTTTTTTCTTGTCTGGTTCAACAACTTCCAGTATTGCCATAATATTTTGTTCAACGGTCAGTCCGCGGAATACACTGTTTTCCTGGGGCAGATATCCGATATGCAGGCGTGCACGTTGATAGAACGGCAGGTGTGTTATATCCTGAGAATTCAAGAATATTTGACCGCCTGTGGCTGCAAGTTGACCGGTTATGCAGTAAAAAGCAGTTGTTTTGCCGGCACCATTTGGTCCCAACAGACCAACCGATTCGCCTTGGCGGGCGATTAATGATATATCGCGTATAACCATACGCTTGCCATATGTTTTTGATAGATGTTCAATTCGCAGTACAGATTGTTTCATAATTTTATCACCAGTTCTTTTGTGCGTACACGGTCGCCATTGCTGGAATCGATTTTTACGTTTCCCAACAGCGTAATTGTTCTTTTTTTGTTGTTGTATTGACCAGTGTTGGCGGTTATGTTGTCTGTTATTTTTTCTTTGCCACTGGTGCGATTAATTACGCCAGATACCGTTTCCATAAATACTATATCAGGATTTTCATATTCTTGGTATCCGATTTTTGCGTGGATTTTAAAAGGTTCGCCGTTTTTGTCTGTGCCGATAAATGAAGCGTTGGACATTTTGAATTGGTTTGCGACAATGTCATTCATATTAATTGCAGATATCGGTGTCCATAATAGTTGTTTGGTAAACAACGAACCTGCAACCAATGCAGCAATCATTACCAGTCCCCAGCCTGTGAAAAAAAACTGCCACAATCGTTTTAATCGACGGTGTTTAGAGAATATAATAAATGTGCGTTTGTCTGTGTTCATGTGACTAAGTTTATAACGACAATAACAAAAATGCAATTTTTATATTTATCTGGTGCTTTTTTTGTGTTATAATTACCCCAAGAGAGATGAAGAAATTTTTACTGCTTTTCATTGGTGGCTTTGTCGCTGTACATAGTACGGCAGGTGCTGTCACAATTAAAAAGGCCGCACCGGTTGCAACAAAACAGGTTTCTGCCCAAGATGCAGGGGCGTCTTTGTTGCCAACAGCATTGAATTTGGTTTCTGGTATTATGCAGTTAAATCAAGGACAAAAGGCATTAACGGCTGAATGTATTCCAACAACCCAAGAAATTACATTTGTAAATAATATTGTAAAAGAGTGGGCCAAAACAGGGGCTGCAACTGCTGTGGAAATCGAAAATGGTAAGATGAATGGTATGAAACGTTGTGGGTCCGGTGATACGTATGAATCAACAGTTCGTATTTCTGCGGATTTAGATGATGATGCGTTGATTTGTTATGATCATTATTCGGATGACAAGAGTGCGATATGGTACGGTTTCCCAAAGGCAGCAAGTGCATATTATTGTACAGACGGATCAATCAGTGGTTGTGGCGAAAAAAGCAGACAGTATGTGTCAAACATATATGATGTGTTTAATATGGTCGATTTTTCAGAGGCGGATTATACCACACAAGAAGCAAAGATGGCTGGTAATTTGATTGCGAAAATTGAAAAATGTTCACATGCAAAATTAAGTGCACGTAAGAAAGCCATGTGGGGTGAATTCTTGGTTGGAACAGTGGGCAGTTTGGGGCAAAAAACAAATACAGCAAATATTATGGAAACGGTCAGCAGTATGTCTGGTTCTTTGGGTGGTGGTGGCCTGCAGTCGTTGGGCAGTTTGGGTTCGTTGGCGACACAGTTTTTGGCTAAATAATAACTTTGTTTTTTCCGCTTTACTATATTGTCAAAAAATCGTATAATATGTTCAATAAAACAGAAGGATAGGGCATATGAAAAATAGAACTTGCGTTGCAACATGGGTTATTTCTCGTTTGATGATGGCAGCGGGGGTTGTTGCGTTGACCGCGTGCAGCCAAACAAATCGTTTTGAATATACGGGGCCTGTGGCAACGCCAACTGTTGATTACGTCGAATCGTTGGATGTTTATTCTGCACCACATCAGGATTCTTTTTTGAATCAGTTGGCAATGAATTATCGTTCTTATGCAATTTATAATGCCCGTACCAGTGGTTATTCTGAAATGGGTGAATTGTTTGCAAACAAGGCTGTGTCCGCGTTTTCAGGGGATGTGCCTTTTCCAGAATCTTTGGAAAATTGGCCTGTTGAAAATGAACAGGACGCGTTTGAGTTAAGTAATGCGTATAACGATTTGATGGAACAATTAAAGAATGATGCGTCTTATTTGAATCCAGAACTGGCAGCAGAAGCACAGGCAAAATATGACTGTTGGTTGTCTGCAACGGCCAGTGGTCAATTCGCAACTGCACAGCAGTGTCGCGACAGATTTAATAAAACAATGGCTGCATTGCGTGATTGCCAGGGCGGTAAAATCGTAAAGAAAGATACTTGTGCAAATGGTGCATGTGACCAGAAAACAGAAACCGTTGTTGCTGCTGTTGAACAATCACAAACCTATTATCCTGATACACGTCAGATGATGATTGCACGTGGTGAGGCCCGCGAAGGTGTTATTATTGTTAATAATGTAAATGTTCCAGAACATTTGATAAATCCTGTGCCGGTTCAACCATTGGTATTTAATCAAAATATTTATGGTGGGGATAAAACAGTAAATAAAACACATGACACAACACCAGGTGCTGTTGTAGTAGTGGCGGAAACAGGTGCAGAATGTGCAGCATGTCAAGAATGCCCAACTTGCCCAGAATGCAACAGTTGTGCAAAACAAACACCACCTGCAGAAATCCCACAAATTGGTGACGAATTGGTTACACGTGAAGAATTTGTTAATATGATGATGGCAATGCGTTCTGAATTGGCTGCGATAAATGCACGTTTGGATGAATTGCAGGCTGCGTCTGGTGAAAAAACAATGATAAAAGTTCAACAGATTCCACTGGAACCAAAACAACATGTTATGGAAGAAGTGTTTGAAGTCAGATTTGACTTTAACAAATCTATTATTAAACCGGAATATCAGGAATTGATTAAGAAATTAGCCACAGCAACCCAAGAAAACAAAAATATCAAGGTTTCTGTAGTTGGTCATACTGATACAGCAGGGTCCAGTAATTATAACTATGCGTTGGGTGGACGTCGTGCCGAAGCAGTTCAGAAAATGTTGATACAGTATGGTATCCCATCCAGTCAGATTGTCGCCGTATCTGCGGGCGAAGAAGATTTGGCTGTGCCAACACCTGATAATACACCAAATGCGGCAAATCGTCGTGTTCGTGTGGTTAAAGAAGTTCACTATACGGAACAGCCGAAACCTGTGCCTATGGAAATATCTGTAGAAGAAGTTTCTGTTGCTGATTGTGGTGAATACGGGTGTGAACAATAAAATACTTGACAAAAAGTTTTTGTTAGTATATATTGTTTGCTGTCAGAGAGATGTTTGAAAGAGGCATTTGAAATGACTGATATGGTAAGAAAATTTGAATTAGGTACAAAAACCCTGGAACAGGGGGCCAAGGTTCGTGGCTTTAACAAGGGAATGGAAGCGTTGAATGTTGCTGAAATTTTCAAAAGTCAGTTTGGTTTAACTTTTGGCGGTAACGGAAACTAATAAAAAATATGCTATTGAATCCCATGCAATGGTTTTGCATGGGATTTTTTCAACGAATTTATAGAAATTACTTGATTTTTTGTATAAAAACTTATAAACTGTGCCACGCTGGATAACCAGAACTGATTAAGTGGTGGTGCATTTTGGTCCCATCAATGATAAGGATTCTGTTAAATATCTGGCACCGAAAAACCAAAAACAAAGGAAAATAAAAATGGCAAGAGCTGGTGCAAAGCGTAGCACACGCAAATTAAAAATCGGACGTAGCCTGGGCGTCAATCTGTGGGGGCAGGCGAAATCTCCATTTAACAAACGTAAATATAAACCTGGTCAGCATGGTCCAACATCTCGTGGTGGTAATTCTTCTGATTACGCAAAACAGATGCGTGCAAAGCAGACTTTAAAGGGTTATTATGGTAATGTTGGCGAAAAGAAATTCCGCAAATATTATCTGGAAGCTGTTAATATGAAGGGCGACACACCAGAAAACTTGATTGGTTTGTTGGAACGTCGTTTGGACGCAGTTGTATATCGTGCAAAATTGGCACCAACTGTATTCTCTTCACGTCAGTTAATCAGCCACGGTCATATCAATGTTAATGGTAAACGCGTAAAAGTTGCTTCATATCAGGTAAAACCTGGTGATGTTATCACAGTCAGCGAAAAAGCAAAACAAATGCCATTGGTTGTTTTGGCATTGGAATCTGCAGAACGCAATTTTGCAGACTATGTTTCTGTTGACAGTGCAAACTTTACAGCAACATTTGTTCGTGTTCCTGCATTCGAAGATGTACCATATCCTGTACAGATGTTCCCAGAATTGGTTGTTGAATTCTATTCACGTTAATTTTGGACAGAATGCAAAAGATACAATCCCCCATTTGGGGGATTTTTTTATGTCTTTATTTGTATAACTGTATATAATGTGTGGTATGAAATTGGAATCTGTTGGAATTTTAATTGCGTTAAAACCATTTAATGAACGTGATGCGTTGGGGCGGATTTTTACACGTGATAATGGTATATTGGTTGGTATGTTGCGTGGTGCGGTGGTGGCAAAAAAAAATATTCCATTAATTGGTCAGATTGGAAATGTAACTTGGAATGCACGATTGGATTCGCAGTTGGGCGTGTTTCATTGGGAAACAGAAAAAAATGTCGGGGCAAAGGTTTTGATGAATCCAAATGCGTTAATGTTTATGAATGCTGCGTTTGATTTGTTGAATACATTATTGCCAGAACGCGAATCGTATGTTGAATTATATGATAATACTTTATGTTTGTTGGAACGGCTGGCAAATGCTGATACAGATGCGTATTTGCAGTGGGAAATTTGTCTGTTGCGTGAATTGGGGTATGCCTTGGATTTGTCAAAATGTTCCGGTTGTGGAAAATGCGAATCGCTGGAATATTTATCGCCGCGGACTGGGCGGGCAGTGTGCAGCACGTGTGCTGGACCTTATTTATCAAAATTATATCAGTTGCCGTTAAATATTAATGTTACGTTGCGATTCTTGGAAAGTGTTTGTTTACAGCAGGGAACACAGATTCCGTTGATGCGAAAATTATTAAAATAGTTGCATATTTATTCCTTGCGATTTTTTGAAAATTTGCTATTGTAGTCGTGTTCAACAGAAAAGGAGAAAATCATGACTTGGACAATTTTGGTACTGATATTGGGTATCGCATTGTACGTCTTTAATGGCAAACTGGTTAAACAGGATGCAAAAAAGCCAACTGCAATGTCCGTATATCTGAAGAAAGCAATTAATGTAGTTGCTGTATTGTTGGTTGCAGGCAGCGTTTGTCGTTTGTTTGTTCCATACTATCTGACAGATGTTAATCCAGCTATCATTCAAGAAATGGTTGAAGGTATGCAGGCACAACAACAGGCAGAAAAAAACAAAATGGTTCGCAAATACGTTCGTGAACACGCAGATGAAATGATTGCTGATGCACCTGTATTGGGTAACGAATCGGCTGAAAATACAATTTATGTATGGACTGCTGCATCTTGCGGTTATTGCCGTCGTGTACATGGTGAATTGGAACGTGTATTGGCAGACCGTGATGACGTTCGCGTTGTTATCAAAAACTTTTCAATTCATGGCGTAATGTCTGATGCACCTGCACGTGCAATGATTGCTGCAAAATTGCAGGGTAATGACAAGGCTGCAAAATTGGTTGATATGATTATGACACGTGAATATCGTCCACAGGGTAAAACAGACGACCAAGAAAAATTGGCAGCTGAAATTGAAAAGAATATCATGAAATATGCAGAAGAAGCTGGTTTGGATACAAAACAACTGAAAACTGATATGAACGGTGAAGTTGTTGCACGTGAATTGGCAAATGTTCGTGAATTGGCACAAATATTTGAAATTTCTGGTACACCATTCTTGATTATCAATGAACAGGCGTTCCCAGGTGCAATCCCAGCCAACCAAATCAAGGCTGCATTGGATAAATAATATTACTGTCAGTTAAAAAAAAAGTCCCCCGTTTGGGGGATTTTTTTATTTTATTTTATTAGTTGTTGTTATTTGAAACTTGTTTTTTAGTATTTTTTTTCTATATATATGATAGATTTGCGAAACTATGAAAAATATGGTATAATTTCGTGGAAAATAAAAGGGTTTACTATGGCACTTATTCCAATGGTTATCGAAGAATCACCACGTGGTGAACGTTCGTTCGATATTTATTCACGTTTGTTGCGTGATCGTATTATTATGGTTAATGGACAGATTGAACCAACAATGGCAAACAGTATTGTTGCACAGTTGTTGTTCTTGGAATCTGAAAATCCAAATGCTGAAATTTCTATGTATATCAATACACCAGGGGGCGATGTGTCTGCTGGGTGGGCGATTATGGATACAATGCAGTATATCAAGGCACCTGTATCAACAATTGGTATGGGATTGGTTGCGTCAATGGGATCTGTGTTGTTGGCCGCTGGTGAAAAAGGTAAACGTTTTGTGTTGCCAAATACACAAATTATGATTCACCAACCGCTGGCCGGTGCCCAAGGGCAAATTACAGATATGGAAATTCAGTTGAATCAATTTACTAAAAATAAAAAAGTTTTAATCAAACAAATGGCTGAATTTACAGGACGTAAAGAAAAAGAATTGTTTGAAGCGATGGAACGTGATAACTGGATGGACCCAAAAGATGCCAAAGAATTTGGTTTGATTGACGGTATTTTGGATCGTAAATAATTTTTGTAAATCAGGGACGTGTTGATATGAGCGATAATAAAACACCAAATACAGAAAATCAGCAGTTTTGCAGTTTTTGTGGCAAGGCTGTGTATGAAGTAAAAAAACTGGTCAGTGGACGTAATGTATGTATTTGTGATGAATGTATCAATCTGTGCAATGATATTATGGCTGATGATAATCGTCGTGAAATCAGCAAAGACGCGGCTAAATTACCAACACCATCACAAATTTGTGCGTTCTTGGATGAATATATTATTGGACAAGATGCGGCAAAACGTACCCTGTCTGTGGCGGTGTATAATCATTTTAAGCGTCATAATGTGACTGTAACTTCAAATGTTGAAATTCAAAAGTCTAATGTGTTGTTAATTGGCTCAACTGGTACCGGTAAAACATTAATCGCACAGACGTTGGCACGTATTTTAGATGTGCCGTTCGCAATTGCTGATGCGACAACTTTGACCGAAGCAGGATATGTTGGTGATGACGTAGAAAGTGTTCTGACACGTTTGTTACAAAATGCAAACTTTGATGTTGAACGTGCTAGTCGCGGTATCATATACATTGACGAAATTGACAAGATTTCACGCAAATCTGAAAATCCATCGCTGACACGTGATGTTTCTGGCGAAGGTGTACAGCAGGCACTGTTAAAATTAATCGAAGGTACTGTTGCAAATGTTCCAGCAGGTGGTGCAGGTCGTAAGCATCCAGGTGAAGCAACTGTGCAACTGGATACCAGCAAGATTTTATTCATCTGTGGTGGTGCGTTCGATGGATTGAACAAGATTATTGGAAATCGTACGTGTGAACGTCGCGGTATCGGTTTTGGTGCACATGTTGAATCAAAGCAGGAACGCGATTCCAAGAATTTCTTGAAAGATGTAGAACCGGAAGATTTGGTAAAGTTTGGTATTATACCTGAATTGATTGGTCGTTTGCCTGTGATTACAACATTACAGGAACTGGACGAAGATGCATTGGTTAAAATCTTGACGGAACCAAAAAATGCAGTTGTTAAACAGTTTACTGCGATGCTGGCCATGGACGATGTGAAATTAACGTTTACCGAAGATGGCTTACGCGAAATCGCCAAGATGGCTGTGGCACGTAAAACAGGTGCACGTGGTTTGCGTAGTATTCTGGAACGTGTATTAATGCAACCTATGTTTGATGCACCAGACAAAGAAGATTTGGCAGAAATTATAATTGATGCAGATGTTGTAAAGGGAATCAAAGTACCTGTGGAAGTTATGAAAGATGCCAAGAAAGCAGCATAATTAAAAAAATCCCGATTATCGGGATTTTTTTATTTGCCTTTTGTTTGTGTCTGAGTTTTATATGCAGCAATCGCTTTTTCAATGCGTTGTTTGCCCCAGTCGCTGGTGCCATGTACTTGTGCGTTATCAGAACAAATGCCAAATGCAGTAATTTCTGATTTTTCGTTACGGTATATAAATACAGGTGTGCGGCTTGGTATAATTGTCTTTTTGTTAAATGTTTCAACAGGTTGACCAGATATTTCAGCCATTTTTTTTACTATTTTTGCTGTGCAACGAAATACTGGTGCGACAGCACAGTGACCACAGTCTTTTACAGATTTGTTGTAACGATTCGTTTGGTTATAGGATATATAACCATATTTTTTATAAAAGTTTTCTGCTTTTGTCATGGATATTAGTTCTACATTATTTCTATCAAGAGATATTGCAGATTCAGCAGATTTTAGTAATTGTGCACCGATATGTTTGCCTTGGTATTGGGGCAAAACGTACAGGTGCATTATTTTTGCCAACTTTATTTCGTATGTGCCACTGATAAAACCAATCATTTTATTGTCGTCGTATGCCGCGAATGCAAAATTTTGAACCGGTTTTGTCCAGTTTTCTTTGAATTCAGCCATTGTTTCATCAAAATCTTTTTGTGTGGTTTCGATATTATAATTCTGTTTTCTGGTGATTGTGCGGATACGCATAAAATCATCCCAAACCATTGGGGCTGCTTGATTGAATATTGGAAAAATCTGTATATTTGTCATATTTTTATTATAGTACAAAATACATTATTGTCAATAGTTAGTGAATTTTATTTTTATATTTGGAAAATTGCTGTGGGTTGCATTTGGAACGGTAATCAAATTTTCGTCATTTGTCCATTTTTGTGATAGTGCATGTGGTACAACCGTATCTTTTTCTGCGACGTAGTGTATTTGTGGTATCTGGGGCAGGGTAATCATATCTTGGGATTGTGTCAGTGGTTTGTCGCCAAAGTGTTTTGTCCAGTCGCTGTGATTTAATACACCCGCGATGGTAACCCATTGTTTTATATTAATGTCTGGGTTTTGATTTATTATCAGGCCAGATAATAAGGCACCACCAGAATATCCGATTAATATTACAGGCCGTTCTTGTGCGATTGTTTTAATTGTTTGTGTCATACTGTCAATAATGCGTTGTGAAAAACGACCGTCTGTCCAATCGGATTGTGTGCAACTGGCCGACATATTGTACTGACAGGGGCGGGCGATATAAACAACGTTTGGATGCAAATCAGATGCGGATAAATCACGCAGAAATGTTCCGCGTGGTGTTGGATTGTGTGTCGGTATGCCGCGTGCATTAAATGCGTAACCGTCACCTTCGATATATATATGTATTGGTTGGGTTGTATCGGTTATCTTTTGATATGTGCGAATTTCAAAGTCATTTGATTTTATGTCTTGTTGTACAAAGTCAACAGGTGCAATCCATGTTGTTGCACAGCCACATAATAATAAAGATAGGGCAAGAATTTGCTTCATTTCTGGTATATAGATTAATTTTATTTATAAAAAAAATCAAAAAAATAATATTTTTTGACAAAAATCTTGACAAATAACAAATTTGGACTATATTAATATCAAATAATTTAACAAAGGGGATATGTAATATGCCAAGTAAAAAGAAAGTAAAAGCGGCAGCACGTCGTGTTAAAAGTACTCGTAAGGCTGCATTAAAGAAAAAAACAAATAAGCAGAATTCTGTTTGGAAGCGTATTTGGAATATTGTTTGTTGGCCATTTAAAAAGGCTGCACAGTTATTGCGTTTGTTCTGGAATTGGCTGTGTGGAATTAATGTTATCGGTTTGGTAAATATTGCATTATTAGTTTCTATTATTGTTTTGTTTTCAATGTTGATATTGGATGTTACAAAGTGTAACAAGGCACCTGTGGTTATTGTTGCAGAACCTGTGCCGGTTACAAAACCTGTGTCTGAACGTAATGTTGTTGCACGTCAGATGCCTGTATTGCCAGCAACAACAAAAAAACAAAATGTTGAACCTGTAAATATTGTTCCTGTTAAAAAATCAGAAGTTGCAATTGCAAAAAAACAAATCGCAAAACAGGGTAAAAAATATTTGGGCGACGTTGTAATTGACAGTCGTGGTGCAGGTAAATTATTGCAAAATCAAACACAGATTAACGGTAACTTGTACTTGCAAAATATGCATAAATATACGTTGCCATGTAATGTAAAAATTAACGGTAATTTATTCTTGCGTGATATTGGTTTGCTGCAATTTTGTGGTGACTTTGTTGTCACAGGAAATATTTATGTCAGTCCACGTTCTTCGTTCGGTCCAATCCCAAAGACTGCACGTGTGGGCGGATATGTGGTTTTATAATATAATGGTTTCATGTTTTCTCCCGTGAAAAAAAAGAATATCGTCAGGTTATGACGATATTTTTTTGTTGGAATAATTTTCTTTCTGTGTTTATACTGTTGTGTGTAGAGATAAAAAAAGGAAGGAAATATGTTTGAAAAAATATTAACAGTTTTATCAAAGAACTTGGGCTATTCGGTCGTTTTGGCTGTGGCTTTGTTGTTGTTTGCAGTGTTTTCTGATGGATTGGTTCCAGGGTTGATTACTGCTGTATCTGCACTGCTGGTTTATACATGCGTGGCTGCTTTGTATAAAGAATACAAGGCGTTGCCTGTAAAAAAGTCAGTTGCTGCTAAGAAAGCAACACCTGCTAAAAAGAAAGCAAAAAAATAATTCATAGCCCACCGTTTGGTGGGTTTTTTATTTGGATTATATTTTTATTTTATCAGGGGGCTTTTTGTGGTATAATACGCAATATGAGAAAAAGAAATATTTGCATTTTACCAATTTTGGCTTGTGTTTTAACTGTACCTGCGTTTGCAGGGTGGCAGTATGATGGTGTTTATTTGGGCGATGGATGGTACCAAGATGATGGTTCGCGTTTTGTGTTGTCTGTTCGTGGCGGTGCATCGTATGCAATGGGAAAAATTGAAAATAATGCCGGTGCAATCGTAACAGAATATTATCTTAGTCCGGATAAGTCAGAAATCGCAACCAAGGGATATTATGAAAATACACTTGGGGCACCAACTGGTTGGTTTTATGCCGGAAAAAGTGAAGTTGCTGATATTCCGCCAAGTGATGATTTTGATAGTTTTTCATTTGCTGCTGGTGCCAGTTTGGGGTGGACAATACCACATACCCCACAGTGGCGAATCGAAGTTGGATGGGATCATGTTGTAAAAAGTGATTATAATGCATCGCCGATGTTCAGTGGTGACGTTGTATTGCAGGGTGGTGAACCTGGGGCCGAAGGGATTGTGTTGCCAATGCAAAGTGGTTCTGTAAATTCAGACGTTACAACCGATGTTATCAGCATTATGGCGTTTTATGATTTTTATGACGGTTTGTATAAGCCAATGCGTACGGCAATTCCGTATATTGGTTTTGGTATCGGTTATGCGGACAGTAAAACAGTACTTAATTTATCTGACCCATATGGTGATATTGCATATCAATTAGATTTAACCCCATATGGCGAAGTGGTTAATGTAAATGGCGTTGATATGATTGAATTCTATAAATCTGAACGTCATACATCTAATGTTGCTGGATTGTTGGCTGGTGGTGTGTCGTATGGAATTAATGAACGTATGTTCTTGGACTTTGGGGCACGTTTGATGTATGTGCCACGTATAAAGTGGGGACTGACAAATATTGATGATACACGTCATCGTGAATTTTTCAGTGCCAAGAATATGATTTATACAAATGTGACACTGGGAATCAGATTTGAGTTTTAAAAAAGCCGTCATTTGACGGCTTTTTTATTTAGAATATTTCGTCGATACTAAATTTATATACGCCGCCAAAATAGAATTCTGTTGCGGATGCAGTTGTTGTTGCAAATTCGTTGCCGTGTAATTTGTGTTCAATTTCACCGTAATACTGGTATTTTATCCCCAGATTTAAATCAACACGATTGTTCAATGCAAAATTTACCCCGAACATAATCTGATATGACAGGTCAAATGTAGAATCAGACATGTGTGCATAAGGTGTTTTTATATCGCCCCAGAAACCGGCAAATCCGATGCCGATACCTGCATACGGTGCGATTGCATCAGAAAATTCTTGGAACAGGTACATGTTGAACATATTTGCCCAAATGTCATAGTTAAAATTGCTGGTGCCACGTTTGCATTCCGCACCAGTATAAGATGTTTCGAATTCGATTGATACATGGTCGCTTAAACGATTGCCGATAACGCCACCCAGTCCAAAATTATCACGACGGACAGTTGTGCCAGATGCACCATGGATGTCGTGTTCAAATGCAATGTTTTCGTTTTTGTGAATACGAAATCCAGCGTATGTTTCGTGTCTGATATCGTACGCAAATGCAGGTGTTGATACTGCGATTAGTGCCAATAAACATGTCAATTTTTTCATGAATTTTTTCCTTTTACTGTTATGTGTATGATTATAAATTGTAGTAAAAAAGGCAAGGTATTTATGATAAAATGTCTGTGTAGGATTTGTTATATGCAAAAAAGAAATCAGAAATCTTTTGATAAAGACAAGGTACAACGGTCTTGGAAATGGCGGCTGTTTGTATATTTGTTTAATGCAATGCTGCTATGTGGTGTTGCGGTTGCTGGTTATGTTGCTGTTATATATTTGCGTATGCCATCATTGGATGCGATTTTGCATGAAACCAGATCTGCTGCTGTGGTATTTTTGGACAAAGATGGCAACGAAATACGCAGTGCAAATCGTATAATGGGGACACCTGTGTCGGTGGAAACATTGCCACCGCATGTATGGCAGGCGATTGTTGCAATCGAAGATAAACGATTTTATGAACATGGGCCAATTGATTTACGTGGTATAACACGTGCTGTGTTTTCAAATTTGGCGTCTGGGCGTATTGCCGCAGGGGGGTCCACGATTACCCAACAGACAGCAAAAAATATTTTCTTGTCGCGTGAAAAAAAGATTTCAAGAAAGGTTCAAGAACTGATTTTATCATATTGGCTGGAAAATCGGTTTACTAAAAATCAAGTCTTGGATTTATATATGAACCGTGTGTCATTGGTTGGTGGTATGCGTGGAATTGATGCGACTGCACGCGTTATGTTTCAGGTGCCGGCCAGTAAACTGTCAATCGGGCAGGCCGCACAAATTGCCGCAATGTTAAAGGCCCCGACAACATACAGTCCGCTGCGTAATCCAGAAAAAAATATTAAACGTGCACGTGTTGTCTTGACGGAAATGGTGCGTCAGGGATATATTGATATAAATCAAGCACGTATTGCGGCACAAAGTTTGGGACCTGCGTTGCCAACAGGTGATACAAATCAGTACAGATATTGGACAGATTTTGTTATGGATGAATTGCGTTCCAGAATTGGTGAATTTGAATCTGATATGTATGTGCATACTACGCTGGATATGGGTGTTCAGGATGGTGTTGCCGCAATATTATCAAGTAAAACAGGTGAATATCAGGGGGCAGTTGTTGTAATGGAGACAGATGGTGCGTTACGTGCGATGAGCGGCGGTACCGATTATCAGTCCAGTCAGTTTAATCGTGCAACTGCACCGCGTCAACCGGGCAGCAGTTTTAAGCCAGTTGTTTATTTGGTTGCGTTGGAAAATGGTCTGATGCCTGATTCTTATGTAAATGATTCACCATTTGCAGTGGGGGATTATAATCCAAAGAACTATAACGAAAAATACTATGGCGATATAACGTTATCGACTGCATTTGCAAAAAGTGTAAATTCTGTGCCACTGAAACTGACCAAAGAATACGGGATTGATTCTGTATTAAATATGGCGGGGCGTTTGGGGGTTGGAACAAAACTGCGTCGTGAATATTCGACTGTGTTGGGTGCATCAGAAATGAGTTTGCTGGATTTAACAAATATTTATGCAGTTATTTGGAATAATGGTTTTTCAGTACGTCCATACTCAATAACCAAGGTGACGGACAGTCGTGGTAATATAATCTATGAACGCAATCCGTCTGATCCGATTCAGGTTTTACAGCCCCAGACAGTAAAATATATGTCACAGTTATTGGCAGATGTTATCGCGGTTGGTGGTACTGGTGGACGTGCCAGAACAACAGGGGTTTTGGGTGGCAAGACAGGGACCAGTAACGGAAATCGTGACGCATGGTTTGTTGGTGGAACATCTGATATTGTTATTGGTGTGTGGATGGGGAACGATGATTTTACACCAATGAATTCTAAGATTACAGGCGGTACCATACCGGCAGAGATATTTAAGGAAATAATTCAAAAAAAATATTGACAATGTAATATTTTTGTGTTATAACCCCGAAAGTATTCAATAAAACTTCATTAATAACCCAAAGGAGGCACCAGTGAGTTTGTTGTATATGTAATGTTGTCCGTCAGAAATATTTGTGGCCACATGTGGTCGTTGGGGGGCAATATTTTAGAATTAAATTAATTTTTAACCAAAAGGATAACTTATGTTACGCAAAATCATTGGACGGCCAAAGTCTTCCAATAAAAAACGAAACGAGCAAGGTTTAGCACTGCCTAAATCATTGTGGAAATTTTATTTAAAGCACTCGATACGTGGTTCACGCTTTGCAATTGCGATGTGGGCGTTGTTCTATTTTATCGTATCAATGGATGGCGTTTTCTTTCCGAATTTTCAACGTTGGTTTATCGCCTTGTTTGAAGATCCGGTGCCAGCAGGTATGACATTAATGGAACATGCATTCCCTACAATATTGCTGATTGTTGCGTTGCTGTTGACAGTTGATATCAGTGCCCTGATACGCAGCACATTTGCGGGTCGTTGGATTCCAAATGTAAAAAATCGTGTATCGGTTGTATTGAACGATTATGTCCACAGTCAATCCATGTCTTTCTGGACAGGGCGTATGTCAGGCAAAATACACACACAAATATCGTATGTAGCCGATGGTTTTCGTGCCATCGAAGATTTGTGGCGAATATTTTGTTTAATGACGGTAATTATTATCAATGCTGGGTTAATATTATCTATTAACAAGTATGTTGCGATTATATTTGCGGTTGTTTTTGTGTTCCGTGCAGCATACAGCTGGCTGATGATAAAGCCAATGAACAACGCGTCCAAGAATCAAAGTGCGGCAAACAGTGAAACAGCAGGTCGCACAGTTGACAGTCTGTCAAACTTTTCTGTTGTGAAATTGTTTGCGGGTGCACGTCGTGAACGTGAATATCTGGAACCTGTTCGCAAAAAGGGCGTAAAAGCATTTATTCATGCCTTTTTCGTTCAGCGTATTTTCTGGGGCGTTCCGATGGTTATCTGGGATGTCTGTTATGGATTGACATTGTTATTATGCGTTTGGTTGTATTCCAAGGGCGAAATAACAATTGCAGAAATCGTATTTACCAATTCTGTATTCTTTAATGTTATGGGTACAATTGGTATGATTGTAAACCAGATACCGACAATCACTGAACGTCTGGGGTCGGCGACCAAGGCGTATAAAGAATTGGTTGTACCGGTCGATGTTCGTGATGCTGAAAATGCACCAGCGTTACAGGTTAAAAACGGTGAAATTGAATTTAAAAATCTGTCGTTTAAATATAAACGCAAATGGATTTTACGTGATTTCAACCTGAAGATAAAGCCAGGCGAACGTGTTGGTTTGGTTGGTCCCAGTGGTGCTGGTAAAACAACACTGGTGAATTTGCTGATGCGTTTTTATGATCCGAACAAGGGCGAAATCATGGTCGATGGTCAGAATATTCGTGATATCAGTCAAGATTCATTGCGTGAAAATATTGCGTTTATTCCCCAGGAACCAACAATGTTTAATCGTACATTACGTGAAAACATTGCGTACGGCAAAGAAAACGCAACAGATTCACAAATCCGTGCCGCGGCAAAGCGTGCGGCTGCACATGAATTTATCATGGGTACAGACAAAAAGTACGATTCCATGGTTGGTGATCGTGGCATTAAATTGTCTGGCGGTCAAAAGCAGCGTGTTGCGATTGCACGTGCGTTCTTGAAAGATGCACCAATTTTGGTTCTGGACGAAGCGACATCCGCATTGGACAGTGAAACCGAAGTTGCAATTCAGAAATCATTTGATGAATTGGCAATGGGACGCACCACAGTTGCGATTGCACACAGATTGTCAACACTGCGAAATATGGACAGAATTGTTGTATTAAAAGATGGCCATATCATAGAGCAGGGTTCACATTCACAATTACTGCGTAAACGCGGTGAATATGCACGATTGTGGAAAATGCAATCTGGCGGATTCTTGCAAGACCAATAAAAATCCCCCGTTTGCGGGATTTTTTATTGTTGAAAAAAAATGCGATTTCCAATAGAATATACATTGAACTGACAGGGATGTCGGTTCGGGCCTTAGAAAAGCCAAACTGTTTCGGTGCAGAAGCATCGTAATCCGACGTTGTCGGTGCCTTTGCACCGTTATTTTTTCCCCACCAAATGGGTCGGGGTGCTGTTGTTATATATCGAAGGCAACAGGGTCACTGAACAGTTGATTTTTCTAACACCCCGACCGTCATTTTCTGTGACGGTTTTGTTTATGGGGTGCAATAATATACAGGTATTTGTTTTTTGTTTTTTTAAAATCCGACAATACCTTGAAAAACAACATGACAAAAGGCAGAAAACTGTGTGTTGTTGTTCCCCACCATTATGAAAAGGAAAAAAAGGGACAGACGTATTTAATATGCGTGTGATGTGGGTGATTTTTTGCGGGGTCTGTGTTTGTCATGTGACATATGCTGCAACGTTCAGTGCTGTCAAGGTTCCAATTTGTGGATATGGCATGTATCGGTATGGTACTGAATGTCGTGCGGTTGATGCCCAGGCTGATAAATGTCGTGCGATAAACGGTCAAACAACATATCGTATTGCATTGGATTCCACAACATTTATGTACCAAGAACATTCAGAATTAATATGTTTGGGAACACATACATTGTATGCGTATGATGATGAATTATTGATTGATGTTGCCAGTGGTGGCACACTGCGAACATTTGGCCCGCCGATGTGTGGATATGGGTATTATCGATTGAATAATAAATGCTATAAAAAGACAGACCAGGATGCGTCGGAATTATGTCCTGAAAACTTTCACAAGACGGGGACAGATACCGCATCATATATGTCATTGTTTGCATCTGAAAATACGTGTTTGGGTACGTATGGTGTTTATGAATATTCGGAATTATTATATCCGCTGTACAATGGTATTTTGGTATCGGTTGGTGCACCGTTACAGACGGCATCAGATATGCGTGGTACACGATGCAGTAAAAATCCAGATGATTATTATCAGATTGCAGTTGCAACCGAAGATGCGTTTACACACCCAGATATCGGTGCGTGTGCCAATACCAGTGCAAAGTTTGTTGTGAACACAGATTGCAAGGATATAAATACATCAGATGCTGATTCTTTGCGGGCAAATCCTGTGTGTGGTGTGCTATGTGACAGTGGGGTTTATACGAATTCTGGGATATGTTCAGACAGTTATTGTGAATTGGGTGGCAAACGCAAGCGTTTGTATTACAAGCGTGATAATACAACACGCAGTATTCCATTATATTCAACACCAACAACCACACCTTCAATAAATATACAGATACCAAATGGTGATGGGGCGGGGCAGACATGTTATATGAACCTGATACAGTCCGTGCGGACGAACACAGTTCGTATAAAGCAAGATAACACAACATATTACGGAATTGATTAAAAATGGGGGGGACAGACAAATATGAAACGAATATTTGCATTATTATTGATGGTTATTGTTACGGCACCGTTATATGCGGCCGATACAAACGAAATATGCAAGCGTAAGACGTTAACAATGATTGTTTTGCAAAAAAATGTAAATGGTTCTGTTACGGACAGTGATAGTGATACGATGCGCTGGGCGGTGGAATATGGGTATGATTTATTTGCAAATTCACACACAGAATATGTCAGTGAAATCACAGGCAGCACGACATGCAACGATATTGCAGTAAAAAGTGCGATTGATGGTTCGTCGAACAATGCTGGTGCGGCAGAACCAGGGGATGCGAATACGTTTTTGCGTGCTGCGACAAATGATGTTGGGTCGAATTGTTGGTGCAAGATGGATGGTCCTGTGACGTCGTGGTGGGTTTATTTAAAAACGTATGACAGTGCCGATGCGTGTGCCAGTGGTTGTACCAGTTATTGTGCCAATGGTATGGCATCAAATACAAAAATGTCGAACGACCGTTTGATGCGTCATGCGATATTTGATGCGATATGGTAAAGGGCGTGGTGGAATAAAAAAACTTATCATTGCGAGGCGTCAGCCGTGGCACCCCAGTCACACCACCTTTGTCATCGCGAGGGAGAGTTGCGACCGTGGCGATCCAGTTTAATTTGGCATTATTATTACTGGATTGCCACGGCTGACGCCTCGCAATGACAAAAGGAAAAGACAAAAAGAAAGGAGAAGTGATGAAAAAGACAGGACGTATAATATTGATATTATGTTCGTTAATTACGTTGCCGGTAATGGCGACGGAAATGTGTGCACGAAATGATACGGTTGTAATACCGCTGGATTCAAACGTAAACGGTACCAGCAACGGCTATAATGCAGCCGAAGCGACATGGTGGGCTATATTTAATTATGGGCGTATATATGGACTGGCCACGTGCCTGTCCGCCGCCGAAGGCGGCAAACCCAGTGGTTCGATGGGGGTATATACCAATGCAGATGGGAAAATGTTGCCCCAGGACGAAGCCTTGGCGGGCCGTACGGGCAAGGATGCTGATGGAAATGATCGTGGCTATTGCTGGTGCAAAATGACGCACCCTGCGTATTCGCGTTGGGTGTTCAACGGCTCGAACTCCGCTTCGGTTTGTGCGTCCAATTGTGCTTACAACTGTGCTTACAACGCCCACAGTCATGCCGCTTTGCGGTCTGGGCTGTTCGGGTCGGTCGGCAAATGATGTGCCGGAAATGGGTCCCATGGCAAAAACGCAGTTTTTGTTATGGGTTGCCTGACAGCGTCAGGCCGTAAACCGCACGCGGCAACAAATTAAGATTTGTTGCCGCGTGGTACGTTGTGTTATCTCTTTTGTCATCGCACGGTGGGTACCCCTTTTTGTCATCGCGAGGGAGTGTAACGACCGTGGCGATCCAGTTTGATTTGGCGTTATTATTACTGGATTGCCACGGCTGACGCCTCGCAATGACAAAGGGCGGTGTGACTGGATTGCCACGGCTGACGCCTCGCAATGACAAGAAAGAGGTTGTTGATGAAGTCGGATCGTAGC
>JAZRGB010000034.1:0-1912 GCA_045643965.1 Candidatus Enterousia sp.
ATAACCGCAAGCGATAGCAGATGCTTCTGCGTTTCCCTTACAGACACCGCAATATTTGATAGCAAACTGTTTGAATTGTTCTTTAATTTTCGGTTCAACCATTGCAACCAATTCCTTTTGAGTTAACGCAAATAACCAGACCAGCAATAACCGGTTTTACCATTGTATGAAACCTTATACCACTTATCCGTTGTTTTTTGAATTAGTGTAACTTTAGAATTCAGCGGTACAGATCCAATGATACCACCACTCATTGAAGGTTGATTACGCATATTCAGTGCAACATTAACACCTGTAACGGTAAGAGTATTACTGTTAAGAAGTTTGTTTACCATATCCTGAACTTCACGATAGTTATAACCGGCCTTTTCCAACCTAGCTTTTCTATCAGATCCAACGCCCCATTTATCAGCAATAACTTCACGTGCAATTTCCTCTATGCTTTTTTTAGCGTTAGAAGGCACCTGTACGGTCAAGTAAGTGATGAAAGTGGATTTATACCAATGTGTCCATTTACGCTCTTTTAAACGTGTTCTAACCGCACCATAGGAAAAACCACGTTCTTCTACCACGATACCATTACCAACATACACACCTGCATGTCCTTTATAACGCACCATAATACCGGGAATTTCCGGAATAGTATTAATAGTGCCTTTTTCAGTCGCAAGTTCAAAAGCGGTATCAGCGTTAATATCCTGTTTAGCATTATAAACAGGATCCACATCAAACTTTTTAGCGATCAGTTCAGCATCAGTACCCGGCAACCAGATGTAATTTTTAAGAAGTGAATAACAGTCATTGGTACGTTTACCGATAAAATGCGCTTTTGCGTAATCGTACTTTTCCTGCGTAATCTTCGTTTTATATTGTTCACGTTTCTGATTAAGTATTTTAAGTGTTAAACGCAAACCATACGTACCAAGTAGATACGGCCTGTTTTCATCAGCGCATTGATTAACAAAAGCAACTAAACCCGTATTTGTCTTATTTGCCATTTTTCATTACCTCTAAAATCTGTACCCGGCTGGAAAGATTTTTAATCTGTTCTTCCACAACCGGCAAACGTCTAGCAAAATTGTTATGTTCACGTACTTCACGTGTTAGTTCAGTGATTTTTTCATTAGTTACCGCCTGATTAATTTCAATGTTATGTGATGTTTTGCGATTTCCGGCAATAACGGTAACTACAGTACCGGATAAAGTAAGAACACCAGTGATGATAGCAACAACTACTTCAACCATGTGTTCATACCTCATTCTTTTCTTCTGGATCCACGGCAATAGGTTTACTATCAGCTAAACCTTCACCAACCATATACCCAACAACAGATGCACCGGCCATAATGATAGATGCGATACTTTCAGCTTTGCCATTATCGCCGGTACAATAAATAATCAGCATGGAAACAAAACCAGCAACGGCCAACCAGAATTTACGGCTGGTCAATTTTCTGATCAGATCAGTTTTTGTCATAAAAACAACCCCCTTTTAAAATTTTATTAGTTTCCACCACAAGCATACACCAAAAATAGTAAATTGTGAAGTGTTTTTTAGGTTAGTGTCTAAAGAACGTTTGTTCGATAGGTGCAAATATAGTGTTTTCAGCGCTTTTCGGGTTTTCGGTCAAAATTTTTACAATGAATTTTCGTTCATTGTACATGTATTTTGTCCTACAGTCTGTAGCGTTTGCGGTAAAATCGTACAACTATTTACAACTATTTTCGAAAAATAGTTGTACGGTCTGAAACCACTGGTATTACTACGTAAAAAGGCAGTTAGCATATGCTAAATACAACTATTACAACTATTTTGCCTATATATTTAATTTTTTTATAGATCTACTAACAGGGTGATTTTATCTTATTATATATATACTACGTAGTAGTATATATATAATACGTCAAAATA
>JAZRGB010000035.1:0-9197 GCA_045643965.1 Candidatus Enterousia sp.
TCACGTTCACGTTCCCTTTCAAGGTCCGCTTCAAATTCACGTTCACTGACTTCTTTAATTACGGTTTCGATTGACTTGTCTAAAATGTCATTGTCAGTCGACATCGCTGTCAGGTGAAAATATTCTTTTATTTTGCCTGTGTGCTGCGTGTTGCCTTTGATTACTTCACAGAACAGGTCCTGTATATTATCTGGCAGTTCATAACGCAGCCAGCGTGACAGTGTATTCTCATATACGTGAAATATATCCGCTAACTGCCACTGCCGCATATCGTGCTGATCAAGACACTTTCTGACCTTTTCGTTCGTTGTGTTTCTTCTCATAACATCACCTATGGTCTTTGCCAGTTATCGCCAGTCGATAGGAATTCGATATTATCGGCGATAATATCTGTCGTGTATATCTTCTGACCGTTCTTTTCATACGATCCTGTTTGAATACGACCTGACACACAGACCTTTGAACCCTTGACCAGATACTTTTCACAATTTTCGGCTATCCTTCCGAATACGGTTACAGGAATAAAGCTGGTCTGCTTTTTATCGCCATAGCCTTCATTGACCGCCACTGTCATCTTGCATACACACAAAGGATCGTTCGAAGTCGTGTATGAAATATTCGGTTCTTTTGTCAGGTTTCCTATTATGATTACTTTGTTCATTTTTACCCCCTAACTTATATATAATTTATATATATTTATTATTATTATTATTGTTATTATTATTATTATCTTATGTTGTTCATAAGTTATTCATATCTTAAACATATGAAAAACATATCTTTTACTTTGTACCCTTCAGCACGCCAGCTTCTGCAAGACGTTGTTCCAACGGTTTCGGCGTTTTCTTCTTACGGTTTTCGGACCTTGATTTTGAATAGTCCTGTTTCTTTTTGATTTCAAATGCCATTCTTTCGTTGAAATATTTTTTTCCTTTTTTGCGGAACTTTTGCTTAACTTTTTCAGGGAAAGTTTCGTATTCTTTTTCGTCTATTCCGCCTTCGGTGAATTGATGACATAATGCATCAAAATATATGCCTTTTTCTTCGTACGACATCAGCCTTGTTCCAGCTAACCAGCTTTCAGGATAAAAATTAACGCAAGGACATTTCAGCTTATCCATTTGAATTCCATTCCCTTTGTATCTGTGCATCTAAAATGCGTATTTTTAGTTTTAACGTGTTTATCGATTCGATTGATACTTTATACATCGTTTCGGCTACATCACGCTTTAATCGAAGATTTGCGACTTCTGGAACGCCATATATAACCTGATTGATTAATGTAACAGGCATTTCCTTTTCACGCAGTTTCAGTGCTTCCTGTCGCAGCGTGATCTTATAGTCACGTTCAGCTTCGGCAAGTTCAAGACCGTACTTTTGCATTTGCTTTCCTGAAACCGTCAATTTAGCCGAAAGGTCATTCAGTTCATTTATAAGGTCCAGCATTATAAATAGTTCCTTCCTATAAGTGATATAAATTCTTCACGTGTATGTGTTTCTTCGAATTTCGCCTGACACAGCCTTTTGATGCGTAAGTCGAATTCCCTGTCGAAGTGAATGCCGATGTCACTCATATTATGCAGTTCAGGTATCAGCCAGATGTAAAAGCCTTCACGTTCGCATATTGAACGTGTACCCCAGCCAGCATATATATGATGCTTATGCAGACCAGTTTTCCTATGAGTGACAAAGCATTCTTTTTCGTTTTGCAGTATGGAATTCATTTTTTCAGATACCTTCGAACCACATTGTTATACTGTTCAATGGTCAGTTCATTCAGATGTTCGACTTTATTGTATTTGCATACGACATCAGGTGACTGACCAGCTTCCATTAAATCGGTAACAAGTTTCGCTGCCATATCATCGGTTATGACCGAATCAAGTTCAGCACTTTTATTTATCGCCTTGTTTACTTCATCGGCGGAAGCGATACTGTCGACAGAACCTATGCCGACGAAACCTAACGCACGACCAACAGCCGACGTTTCGCAGTTTTCCAGCATAGACGTTCTGTTGATGTTCTTGTTCTTTTCGACTGTTTCCTGTGCGTACCCTGTCGCAAGCAGAATGTCGCAGTCATTGAATATTTCCGCCTTGAACACACAGTAGTCATCAGGGATATATACAACCATTTCCGTTCTGATCGTTCCCATAGGGAAAAGTTTTCTAAACCCCTGTACACGGTCATTGACCTGAACATAAGGCTTTCTTCCTATGTCTACTGTTTTCAGTTCATCGTTTATAAGTTTCAGTTCTTCGTAGTTCATTTATTCACACCCTTTCTTATATGTTCCACGTTGACGGATCATCTAGTGCACATAGTTCGTTTTTATAAAATACGCACGTATATCTTATATATTCGTTTCCGTATTCGTCGCTGTCGTATACCAGACACGCACTGTGATTACAGTGATATTTGATGTCGTCGGCACTGTCCAGCAATATCTGGTCCATTTTCTTTTTACGGTCACCGTTTTTAATTGCGAACCATTTACAGTGATCGCAAGAACCTTCGTGCTGGTTTTCGTACCGACCGCACTTAAGACAAAGTTCGTCTATGCAGTCTGCAAGAAGTTTAAGCATCGGTCCGCCAGTATTTCTTATAGTGTGTCGGTTCGCCATATCTGTTCTTTGAATACATCATTTCGTCAGCGATGCCGATTCCTGATTTTCGCATTTCCGAAATTCGTGTCGAAAGTTTCGTAATGCCTAAATCAGCGAACGCCTGAAAAGGCGTGATGCTTCCGAACGTGTCCATATATTCGAGTATTCGTTCCGCCTGTGTCATCATTACACCCCCTTAGTCGTGAAGTGCCAAAGCACCGAAGATCGCCGTAAAAGCGATAGCAAATAAACCTATATTCGTAAACATTTTTCCTTATCCTTTCTTTTGCTGTTTATCAGCCTGATGATACTTGCACGTGACGGTGTCATATTACCTTTAAGTGCAAGCGTGATCTTATAACTTTGATAATCTTCAAGATTCTGCATTTGCTGTTGCTGTTCTATCCAGTTCATTTTCGAAGGTCCTTATACTTCGGACACGCACGACAGTTATACCTGACACGTTTACCGTTAAGCGTGCAGAAGTTAGATAATGAATTTCGGTCTGTATCTTCCCAGTACGCACAGTCGCAGCACAGTCTGCTTTTATATTCTTCTTCGACTTCATACTCGATAGATACTGCATACTTGTCGTTCAGATACTTGACACTGACATTTTCAGATTTGATTTCAGATAAGGCTTCGTTGACCTTCTGTGTTAAGTCGTCGTAGCTGAAGCCCTGACAGATTTTGATTTGTAACATAAAAAAACATCACACCCTTTCTTTGATGTGATGTATTCTATCCTTTTTAACTATTCCGCCTGAACTCATAATTTTAGGAACAGTTCTTTGAATAGAATACATCGTAGAATATTAACTTTGTTATTATATTACCACCTATGATAAAACGCTGTCAACATTTATTATCTTAATATTCGTAATGGTATAACATCAAAGGCGTTAATAAAAACGCTTAAATCGACGATTTCAGGCTTGTAAAATAAAAAAGACACCGATTATTCGATGTCTTTTCTTATAAGGCTTTTAATATAGCCCTGTTTGTTTCCGACCTGATCCAGCCGCTTCAGTATGTCGTCATCTGTCCGCTTGTTCAGTTTCAGCATTATCTGGATCGTGTTCGCCTTGTCATATCTGGCGTTCGCTTTTTTCTTTGCTTCGCTTGTCATATTCACGCCCCCTTATAACCATTTGTTCAGTATATTTATAAAGCCATTCACTTCACTTATCATTACGCCCCTTGAAGGGAACGAGCATTTGTCGAAGTCGTCGTAACCTTCCAGAAATTCATTGACGGTCATATTGAACGAATATGGCCGTATGATCCAATCGCCGAAACCGTACTGTGAAACAATGCTTTTCAGTTCAGCAATTTTGCTGTTGAATTCTTCGGCTGTTGCCCTTGTTTCGGACCACCTGCCATTACGTAACTTTGTAACCATTTTACCACGCCCCTTCGTCTTTACCATAGTCAATACGTACTACCTTATAATAACCTTCGACATAGTAGCCTTCCAGCTTGTCCTGTTCTTCAAGTTCAATGCGTTCGTTTTCGGCTTCCGCATCTGTATCAAAGAAGTATGACAGTCTATGCCCTGTATCACGTTCGGCAACATAATACTGAACCATTATAACACCTTCCTTTCTACTTGTTCCATTCCCCAGTTTTGATATAGCGTTCACACAGAACCTTTTTTGTATGTTCAAGGTTCCACATACGTGGTCTGTCGATTGACATTCCCTTGCTGTACTGGTCGTCATACATCTTCTGTAATTCAGCGTTGATTTCTTCAACGGTCATACCTTCAATAAATCTTGCTTCGTAATTCATCTTATACCTTCCTTTCGTTAAATGCCTTAACTTATGATACAAGTATATACCGGTATAAAGAATATGTCAACATTTTTTTCCCAATAAAAAAGGACCAGCCGAAGCTGGTCCGTATAAGCCGCAAGTAAGGAAGTGATCGAAGCGGCTTTAGTATAACAACAGGCGTGCAGTAAGCCACTATATAACTATGCCTGTTATTATCGTTTTTAAGGCGTAAAATCGCCGATTTGAGCGTCTTTTATACGCACATAATATAATTGCATTATTCTATTGATATTGTCCTGTAATCCATTATACGATGAAGTTTCCTTCCGTTGTCCGCATTGTCACGGTATGTCTTTAATTCCAGACACTGAAGTTCTGGCGTTGAAGATATTTCATATTCGTTCTTTAGCGAATAGCCGCCGAAGTCAAGGTTTGCATCGACGACGATTTCTTTATAAGGAACGTGCGAAGCCTTACCGTTTATTCTGTCGACACGGATTCGACCGTGCGGACAGTACATCGGCGTGTGCGTATGTCCTGACACCGCAAAATCAACACCTTCGAAACCAGCGATAAACTTCTGATGTTTTATGCGTGAACTTCCGTGTGTCGTTATGCCCACGAATGTTATTCTGTGTTTGTTACCCTGATTGCCGAACACATACTTTACTATCGCAACATTCTCACGGTATACTTCAGGACACCCCCACAAAACGCACAAGTCGTACATCGGACACATTCCGACTTCACGTGTTATGCGGCGTTCGTGATTTCCGCTGACCGCCGAAACGATCCTGTCCTTTACGCCTTCGAATAACTGACGTACATATTCGAACTGTTCCTTCGGCTGCATAGTCGCTTCATAGATATTCGTTTTCGAATTTTTAAGTCCATAGTCCGCCAGATCGCCGCACAGAACAAGAACGCCTAAAGGATCGCTTTTGATGATGTCCAGTTTCTTCAGCATCACCTTTTCGTTATACTGTCGGCTTCCGACGTGAACATCGCCGATAGCATACACGTGCAGTTCGGACATTTCATTTACAGCGTGCCCTTCTGGAAAGTCCTTTGTAATAATGTCAAGGTCATTCAACATTTTTTAGCCCCTTATAACAAGTCGTGTGAATTCGTGTTCACGCACTCAATTATTTTAGCCATATTCTGTGATGCACCCCACGCATCAATATTCAGATTGTCCTTCGGTGAACGCCATACTTCAATAACCCATTGATAACGAATATCGGTAAGTGCGTTGAAGTATGTGTTGGTGAAGTATGTCGTGCTTCCCCTTATTCCTAACGCTGGTGACTTCAGGGTAAGAACGCCGCTTGATATTGCAGGGGCTGTCATTGTCTGGAAAACGCCATAAGCTGATGTACCATAGCAAGAAATAGCAGTTCCTGATGTCCAGTACAGCAATTTGCCCACATTTTCTACTACGTTAGATATATTCCTTGATGTGACTTTCTTTGTTGGATCAATAATCGTTTGTATCGTGTCAGGATCTAAATCTGTCACTTCATCAAAGTATGAAGAAAACTGATATTCGACACGCCCTTTACCCTTCGTTGCAATGCTGTATTCTGGTATTGTCAAAGTACGTTCTACAACATAATAGTTATAATTTGCGTAGTCCAGCGTGACCGTCGGTGTCAGGTCCACAGATGCCTTAAGGACCGTTGACGTTGTCGTATATGACGGTATCGTGATACTTTCGTCTGCTTCGATATATTTATCGTATGTGTACGTTTTGACAAGTTCTGCATCTGGTCTTAAAAGAACTGACTTCAGATTTACAGAACCGCCGCCTGTCATATTTAGTGTTATGCTCATTCTGTCACCCTAACTATATTGACTGTAATATCGCCTGTCGGTATCGTGCCGCAATGGAATGTCAACTGACCGTTTGTGCTTACATCGTCTGGGTATATCTGAGCTGATGTGTACGCCGAATAGTTCGCTGATGCTGGTGACACGATAAAGGCGTAACCGTCAGCAATAAAATAATTATTGCTTACGGTCTGCGTATTGTTTGACCACGATGCCGATTTCAATTCGACCGTGAACGCCTTTGAACCCCCAGCGTTGAATGTTTCCCATTCGCCCCACGTGATGCTGCCAGCCGAATATGTTCCGCTTCGCTGATATATGACCGAAGCATCGTGCATATCTGTCAGTCTAACAAATCTTTTGTTCGGTGATGCTGGTGATGATGTTGTTTCTATCAGCCACGAATGGCGTGGCGTGCTTGTATCGGTATACAGAATCGGTGAATCGGTGATATATAAAATCTGACTTCCGTCGCAATAATCCCAGACCGATAATGCTGCTGTAACCGTTCTGTAATGAACGTGCGACTTTGAAGCGAATGCATCGACTGCCGATTCCATTGTCAAATAACTTGTCGTCAGTTCGTCAATGACATCATCGCCTTCAAGCACAAGTGCCCTGATATATTCTACAATAGGTCCTTCTTCGTCGCCCCAGTAGTGCTGATTAACAAGCGTGATGTCGCTATCTTCGATGTAAGCCGACTGGACCTGTACGAAATATGTCAGGTCATCGCCTTCGAATACGAACTTATAAAAACCGCTTTCAATCAGCGTATTAAGAAATAGACCTATATCTTCTTCATACGGTTCAGGATCGATATATCCCAGATCGGTTACCAAAGGCGGAATATCATTTTCGGTTATGAACCCTTCGTCGTTTTCAAGGTCACTTAACAGTGTTGGTATTTCTGTCGTGTCTGGTAAGGCGTGGACTTCACTTGCTGTGTAAGTCGGCTTGTTCGGTGCCTTCGCCCACGCTGGCACCGTCGGATCGGTTTCGTCTGGAACGGTGACTTCAGCAATACCTTCTTCATTAACGACAGATGTGCCATTGACTTCGACATCTTTAACGCCTGAAGCGGAAGCTGCGACCGACAGATTACCCTGTATGCCCTTCTGCCCTGTCATCTTGCCTGACAGATTTTCTTCGCCTGTCAGCGTGCCTTTCAGTTCGCCATATACGTTCATTATTTCACTTCCCCTGTAATAGTTAGTTTCGCTGAAATAAATGTGTCGACCGTTCCGTCGGCGTGTGTGATTTCCACATCGTAATTATACGTGTCATAATCAAGCGTAGTTTCTACTGATGTGCACGTAAAAGTAAGCGTGTCGTGCGGAATATCCTTCGACAGTTTCAATTCATACGCCGACTGTCCTTTATACCCTTTAGACAGTGCGAACCTGATAACGTCGCCTGTAACAGGAACATAAGGTTCCCACGTCGGTTCTTCGTCTGGCGTTTCAGGCGGCACTTCCTGTAACAGTTCCACTGTCAGTGTAAGCGTGTCGCCCCTTGTCAGTGTGATGTTCTGACTGTTATCTATTTTGAGCATATTAACCCCCTATGCAGTGCGTTCTAAAGTTTCGATGTCCTGTTTGATGTTGTCAATGTTGACTTCGGCGGCTGTCATTCGTTCCACAAGGTTATTGTGCTTTTCGACCTTCTTTTCGAGCACCGATATTCTGTATATCGTCTTGGAATTATTGAACACGACGACAATAATGTTCGATATTACCGCAAGTCCGCCAGTGATCAGTGCGATGATGATTCCTTCTGTCATTTTATTTACCCCTTAAAACCTGAATGCTTGACTTCTTGACGTTTGCTTTATTGTATTTTTTCGTGTTCTTCTTTATTGCTGGAAACCAGTGTCCACGCCCAGCTTCGGCTATCTTACCGCTTCCGTAATAGAACAGCGTATGCTGACCGCCGCCCTTTTTTTTGTATCTGATAATATCCCCAGCCTTTAGAAGTCCGTTCGGAACAGCCTTCCCTTTGTGTACGACCTTCAGTCCTGAAGGAACAGCTGGAAATGATTCTTTTCTTCCCCTTAATGCTAAAAAGGTCTTGCTGATACCAGCAGACCTTATTACCGTTGACACGAAATATCCGCAGTCTGACTGTGAGATTTTCGCATCTTTTTTCATATACTTTTTTAATGCCGATTTGTAAGCCTTTTTCGGTGAACCGCCTTTGTACTTGTATTTCTTCGAAGGCGTACCGTATTCGTATGCGTATTCGTTTATTTTGTCGATGATCTTTTCGGCTTTTGTCTTTTCTATCGGCGTTGCTGGTGCTGGTTCTTCTGTGTGTGCGTTCATTTTGTTTATCCACTTTTGCAGACCTTCAATGCTTTTTTCACCGAATACCGAATCGATTTTACCTGAATAGCACTTTGCCTTTTTAAGCATCGTCTGAACGCATCGTGCTGTTTCTTTTCCGAAAACATTGTCGATAGATTTACACCCAGCCTTTTGCTGAAGTGCGTTCAGTGTCTTTTTATCGAATACGCCTGTCGGTGTGAGCGATAACGCCCTTTGCATATTCGCTATCGATTCATAATAAAACGCACCGTCGACCGCTATAACGCCGATGTGAATTTTCGAAGGCACGAACAAAGGTCTGTATATTCCCTGAACGTATTTTGTGCTTCGGCTTTTCTTTGCCACGACACCGCCATTAGTGTTGCCTTCTATGGTTCTTACCGTCGACGTGTTTACCTTTTCCAGAACAAAACCGATGTGATTCGGCACACCGTTTTTTTCCCAGTCAAAATAAATAATGTCAGCCGCCATTGCCATAGTAGGCGGCAGCTGGACAAGGTTTTTCTTGCACCACTGAATTGAATGCGGACAGTAAGTTTCTTTTTTACCGTCAAAATAAAGCGACTTTACGCCGCTTTCGTTTGCTACATAATCGACAAAGGCGTTGCACCACGCAGCACCCAAGTCGGATCGTAGCCATGTCGTTCTGTGAGCCAAG
>JAZRGB010000036.1:0-10246 GCA_045643965.1 Candidatus Enterousia sp.
CAATGTGTCATAAAGTTATTTAACGCATAGTGCGTTAATATAGATTGCCCGATGCAGGGCGGAAAGAATGAGGTAATATTTATGGGAATTGTTGACGATATTTTAAAGATTAATAGGGAACGCCCGCGGGAAAAAATGGAATCTATCAAAACACCCGAACCGTGGCAAATGTTCAAAGGGATTTTAGATTGTACCGATTATGCATGCAGGCGTTATGACGTTGAATCAATCAAAGATTTATCAAATGAACAATATTCTCACGCATGCGCCGAATATATAACCGCATTAATTGAGTATACAACGGAATTTTTTAAATTTGTTAAATCACATGAGTAAACGTAAAAAGCATTATAGCAAACGTATATTTTATACGGGTATTGTGTGTATATCGGTTATAATGACATATGTGTTAATTTTGATAGTAATGTTGGTTTGTATTTATTTAATTAGCTATTAACGCATAGTGCGTTAATATAGATTGCCCGATGCAGGGCGGAAAGATTGAGGTAATATTTATGGAATGGTCACAAATGTTTGCAAAATCAAAATCGGTTGATGTTAGCGGAAAGAATCAAGTTTCGGTTGAAGATGTTATGAACGACTACGGAACAATCAAGATAACAGAATTTTCATTCTGTACTACATCAAATGGTGATACCGCTTTCGTACTGTTTGAAGAATCACCCGATAGTTTCTTTTTCGCACCAACGGTTTTAACTAACATGTTACATATGATTGATGATAACGATGATGCGCGTGAAAAGTTTGATAGTGAGGGTATCGTGGTTGAAATATCAACCACCAAAAACAAAAAGGGTAACCGCACATATTTTAACTTTACACCCGTTGATGCACCCGTAAAGAAAACCAAAAAGAAGTAAAGCCGATTTATAAACTATACGGCGGGTTTTAACACCCGCCGTATTTTATTTGAAAGTGAGGTAATAAACATGGCAAGTGAAAAACGCGCGCGGGAAATTTCAACCGCGGAAATGACACGATTGATATATCAAGTTAACAAAAGATTGTATCGTCTTGAAAAATCGGGTGCAAATAAATTTAATTCCGTATATGAAAATGCATTATCAGTAATTCAACGTGGCGAACAAAAACAAGATAAAAAACGTTTGACGGTTTCAAAAAATCCCGAACGTTTGCACGAACAATATATGCGCGCACTTGAAATAACGGGTAGTGGTCAATATGAAGAATTAACAACATCACATATAAAATCTGAAATTAAAAAAGGTTATAGAACATCAAGAAACGAACCCCGTGATAAAGATAAAGAAGAGAAAAAACGTGTAACGGCGTTTCAATCTAAAGGCATAGACAATGTTGATTATGCCGTTTATAACTTGCTTAAATCGCGCGAATTTAAACAATTATCAGAATCATTGGGTAGCGATGTTGTATTGCGCACAATCGCACCCGCGGTAAATGCAGGTTTGGGAACATCGCAATTACGTGAAATGATACGTAAATATTTAAAAGCATCAAGTGATAGTGATATGTATTATGTTGATGAATTACAATCGATCGTTGATGAATACGCGGAACGATACACATGATTTATTATAAAGATGCTAATTACAACATCATACCAAAATTAGTGAAACGCAAGGGCAAATATTACGATGATAATATTTACACGTTTGACATAGAAACCACATCAATTATTTATAATTCGGAAACGGGAAAATCTTTTATATATGATAAATCAAAAGACCCCGAATATTATGAAAAATTGGATAAATACGGTTATATGTATATATGGCAATTTTCAATAAATGATATGGTTGTATATGGGCGCACATGGAATGAATTTATTGAATTGCTAACCGTGTTAAAAAATTTATATTACGGCATTAAAATAATTTATGTTCACAATTTAGGTTTTGAATTTTCTTTTATGAAAAATTATTTTGATGATTTTAAAATATTTGCCCGAACGAATCACAAACCAATTACCGCACGTAGTGAACAATTTAATATTGAATTTCGATGTACGTTAATGCTAACAAATATGAAATTGGAATCACTACCCAAAAATTATAATTTGCCCGTACAAAAACAAACGGGGTTATTAAATTATAATAAGATTCGCACCAACACAACCGATTTAACCGATGATGAATTAAAATATTGTGAATATGATTGTTTGGTTGTATATGAATTAATCAAAAAGAAACGCGCGCAATATATCAACGTTGTTAATATACCATTAACGCAAACGGGTGAATTACGGCGTGTTTGTCAAAAAATGTATAAAGAAGATTATACTTATAAAAATTGGTTAAACAAACAATTAATAACCGATATTAAATTATTCAAATGGTGTCTTGATGCGTTTCAAGGTGGTTATGTGCATGCATGTGCGCGATATGCTAACCGTGTTATATATGGTGTTAAATCTTATGATATAGCATCATCATACCCAACGGCGCAAACCGCGGAATTATACCCAATATCCGCACCGTTTCCCGTATCAAATAAAATTACCATTGATGCGATGATCGAAAGTAAAAATATACTTTACATAACGGAAATTGAATTTATATCAATTGAAAGTGTTATGCCGTCAAACATATTATCAGAATCAAAATGCAGGAATAAATATCACGTTTTAAGTGATAACGGGCGCGTGCGTAAAGCTGATAAAATAACGGTAACACTAACTAATATTGATTTAATATCAATTCGCAAGTTTTATAAATGGAATGAAAAAGAAACACGCATCATAAAAACATATGGATTTTACGCGGGTTATCTTGATGCAAAATTCATTAATTTAATATGGGATTTATACGTTGATAAAACCGCATTAAAAAACATACCGTCAAAAGAAGAATTATATATGCAACAAAAACAATATATCAATTCATGTTATGGTATGACGGTTACCAATTTAATTACTGATGATGTTAACTATGATGCGGAATCGCACACATGGAAAGACCCAATAAAATTAACGGTTGAATCAGCGCAAGAAAAATTGAATAAAGTTAATTCAAACCGCAAAACATTCTTAAACCCGATGTGGGGCATTTTTATAACCGCATATGCACGTAAAAATCTTTTTACATGCATGTATGAAATTGAAAAACGGGGTGAACAAAACGGTTTTAAATGTGGGGTTGTTTATTGCGATACGGATTCAATAAAATGTTTTGGTGATGTCGATGATATTTTTGAAAAATACAATAAAGAAATTTCTGAAAAGTTAAAACGCACCGCAACCGTTTTAAATCTTGATTATGAAAAAACACGACCATTAACAATAAAGGGAAAACAAAAACCGTTGGGTGTTTATGAATATGAGGGTTTATATAATGGTGGTTTCATATCATTGGGTGCAAAAAAGTATTTAACAAAAAATGACACGACTATCACTTTTAACATTCGCGGGCGGTCAAAAAAATTTAGAATGAATTGTTACACGTTACATTTAACATTGGCGGGTGTATCAAAGGAATACGGCGCACGCGCGTTACATGATTTAACCGATTTTAAAAAAGGTTTCATTTTTAATTATGATGATACGGGAAAAAAACTTTTATATTATACAGAAAATCAACCCGATATTGAGGTTATCGATTGTAACGGAAAGCGTGGAATCTTAACGGGTGCATCGGGTGTATGTTTAACGCCGTGTCGCTATGCATTGGGTATTAAAAAAGATTATTACGATTATATACAAGAAGTGGGTAACAACGATAATACATTACATGGGATTAATGATATATGACACATAAAGAAATATCACAAGGTATAAAAACTACATATGGTTTTATAGCTAATCTAAATGATGAATTGTGTTGCACTTGTAAAAATTATAATCATTTAACGGGATATTGCCGTTGGTTAAAACAAAAAACACATTTTGATTTTATTAGTGATGGATATGTTCGCAAACGTTCGGGTCAATATAGGCGTATGCGCGCAAAACAAAATAGGGGGTGAAATATGAAAAATTACACGGAAAGAAATTTTATTAAGTTACTACATAAAAACGGTTATAAATTTTTTAGAAACGCGCGCGGTGACCACGTTATATTTTAATAAAGCTAAAAATGATTATATAACATTCACGGCAGGGCGTGAACCCAATATGTGTGTATGTCAACGGTTGATTAAGGAACATAATTTAAAAACATGAAAAAACTTTTATATTTTTTATCAATTACAATTTTAACTTTTTGTGTTGTAACTATGCTAACTTATTTATGTTTATGGTTTATATTGTGAGGTGATAACAATGAATAACAAACAAACATTTTATCGATTAGAAAAATTAAATGATACAATGCCCGATGCAAATTATAGGATATTATTGGGCGAACGTTCAAACGGTAAATCATATGCCGTTAAAGAACGTGGCGCGATTAATGCATGGAATAGTATAAATGATAAATTTATGTTTTTTAGGCGTTGGGGTCTTGAAGTAAAGGCAAGTTATGTTGAACAATATTTTAAAGATTTACCAATAACCGCGATAACTAAAAATGAATGTAATTCAATCAATTGTACGGGCGGAAAAATATTTCTTGCGCGTTATAATACAGAATCAAAAGTAAAAGTAAATAACGTTGCGCATATTGGTTATTATCGCGATTTATGCGGTGAGCAACATTTTGTATCACAAAATTTTGATGATGTATCAATGGGGGTGTTTGAGGAATTCATATCACGCGATTATTATTTACCAAACGAACCGCAAAAATTAATGTCGTTCGTTTCCACATTCGCACGTAGGCGTTTTGTACCCGTGTACATGATTGGTAACACCATATCGCGTGTATGTCCATATTTCCGCGATTGGGAATTAACACGTGTACCACGTCAAAAAATTGGTACTATCGATCGCTATGAGATGCACACGGGCGATTATGATGAAAACGGAAATGAAATTATTGTAGTTATATCGGTTGAATATTGTGAAAATAGCGGTAGAAATTCAAAAATGTTTTTCGGTAAATCATCGGAAATGATAACATCGGGAACATGGCAGGTTAAACAATACCCACATTTAAACGGTAAATTACGCGATTATAGTATTTTGCATGAATTGATTTTCATTCATTCGGGTTTTAAATTTAAAATGTTCTTTTTACAAAATGAAAATTCGTTACCGTTTTGGTACATTGAACCATACAACGACAACGTTTATAACGATGATAAATTTATTAATATGCGTTTCGTAACACATACATTTGCGGAATCAATAAATTTAAAATCTGATATGGTCACAATCGGTTTTAAGCCATTAAATGCACAAGAACAAATATGTTTTAATTATTTAAACCGTTTCATGGTTTCCGATAATTTAACGGGTACGGATTTTGAAACATGCTTTAATTCGATTAACCGTTGACAATTAAAATAACATTTAATATATTTAGGTTGTAAATGTCCAAAATTTTGGACATAGCAACCTAAATTTTATTTTATGAAAGTGAGGTAAAACGCATGGATTCTATCGAACGTTTGGCGGAATCGATACCCGCCGAAAAAAATGAAACCACAAAAGAAAGTGAAACCATTATTAAAGCACTTTATGATGTGGGTTCAAAAATCACCGACGTAATAACTAAATTATCGGAAATGTCGGAAAAACTAAACGCCGAAAAGGAAACCGAAACAGAAACCGAAACGGAAACAGAATCCGAAACAGAAAATGAAAGTGAGGATTGAAAATTATGAATGTAAAACAGGTTTATGCAATTCTTAATGATGTAGCTAAATCAGCACTTGGAAACGGTGCGATTAATATTACCGATACCGACGGTGTTGTGTCACTTGGTAAAGAAATTCTTAATAGTAATTCAACTACCGATAAATTCCTTAATACACTTGTAGACCGTATCGGGCGCACTATTATAAGCACCCGCGCATATAATGCAAATGTAAAAGCACTTATAAACGATTCATTTACTTTTGGTGCTATACTTCAGAAACTCTATGTCGCACCCGTACCCGCAACCGTAAATGATAATTGGAATCAGACCGCGGGCACATCAATTGACCAATTTGTTATAACAAAACCCATTGTAAAACAGAAACTTTTTAATAAGGTTGTTACATGGGAATGTGACGTTACAATCCCCGATAACACACTTGAAAGCGCGTTTATTTCCGCCGAATCAATGGCATCATTTATCGATGCGGTATTTGTTGCCGTTCGTAATTCAATGGAAATGTACATGCAGTCGCTTGCTAATCTTACATATGCAACCGCGTGCGCTATGCGTGTAGTCGATACTAAACTTAATGGTGGTATTACCGCGGTAGACCTTTTGACCGCATATAATACTATGACGGGTTCAGTACTTACACCCGAAACGGCGTTACATTCAACCGATTTTATCAAGTTTGCAACACGCACTATTAACTTGACCATTAACCGCATGGCGGATATGTCAACCCGTTATAATAGTGAGGGATACGCAAGATTCACCGATCGTGACCGCATGCGCGTGCTCATGCTTTCCGATTTCGAATCAAGTGTTGCAACCTATTTGCAGGCTGACACATTCCACGATGAATACTTGAAAATCCCTAAACATGATACCATTAATTTTTGGCAGGGGCGCGGGCTTGATATGTCATATGATAATGCATCAAAAATTAGTATCAAGACCCCCGACGGTTACACCGTTACTCAAAGTAATATTGTTTGTATGTTAGCTGATGAGGAATCAATAGGACTTACACGCGATAAGCAACGTATACGTTCCGTGCGTAACGAAAAGGGTGAATATACCAATTATTTTTACAAGGCTGATATGGGTTATTTCTTTGACCCGTCCGAAAATCTTGTTATATTTACACTTGGAACACTTGCAACACCTACCGAATCAAGTGTTGACCCCGTTGAAAATGATTATAGTGTAGCATCACCCGATGATGTTGTTTTCACTCTTACACTTAAGAATAGCGAAACCGTATCAAGTGTTAAAATGGGTAGTACTACACTTGTAGCATCAACCGATTATACACTTGTGGGCGGTGTTCTCACTATCGATAAAACATCAAGTACTATTTACGGTAGTGCAAGTGCGGGCGATGTCATTACACTTTCAATTGTACTTTCAAGCGGTGCAATCATTGAGGTAAATATAAACGTGGTTGATTAATCAACACAATAATGCGGGGCGTATATTAGTTACGCCCCGTTTTTTTAAAGGTGAAAAATATGAACATTGATTTTTATGTTAATACTGATGACAAACGTGTCATAAATAAAACATTGGGTGTTGCAAAGGTTTTAACGGGGTGTCAATTAATCAATGAATCAAGTGTAATAAATCCAATAATTGAAATTGACATAGACCCAACATTATACGGTTATAATTACGCTTATATTGCTTATTTTGGACGATATTATTATATAACCGATATAACCGTGATTGACGGTGCGCGCATGCGTGTTAATTTAGCGGTTGATGTTTTAAAATCATTCGCATCACAAATATTAAATTGTGATATTAACAGTAGACACAATGAAAATAATTTTGATATGTATTTGCCCGATGATAGACCGATTGAATCACGTTATATAAAATATAGTAAAAAATTTCCTCATTCATTCGATGAATTGACACCGTCATATATTTTAATAACCGTGGGTAATGGACAAATTAATTTAAATTAATGGGGTGAACACATGGCAATAATAACTTTATATGAAAGTGATAATACTACACATAAATTAGATATTGGTGAGGTAATACCCCGCGGGGGCGGTGGTGGTGTTACTTTTACTCAATCGGGTACAACATCGGGTAGTGTAAACGGCGTATCATTACCGCGCATATCATCGGTATATGAAAGCGGAAACGCCCGTACAAGTGACCCGTTAAATGTTGTGTCACGCGGTACAAATTTTTTTAGTAATGGCAAAACATATTATACTAAACCCAATAGTGGTGGTTCATCAATCACTATGTCAACGGGGGCAATAGAAATCACATCGGGTAATTGGTATTTACGTTGGGGTGATAAAATAGGTGCGCCAATATCGGAAGTATCATTTGTTTATGTTAATGATACCGCGTTATCACAATATGACCAATTAACATTGATAATTAAAAATGGAACGCAAGAACAAATTTATTACGGTGCGTTTGCCACAATGTTATGGTTTATCTTTTGTAATGATTTATCTAATGATTTACAAACAAGATATAACAGCGGAAATACTATATTTTCAAACATTAATAATAACAATAACCCAATTGGTGGTGATGATGTTGCAAGTTATACATTTGAGGGTGATGTTATTGATTTACCAAGCGCACCCGATGAAAGTGTTTCGGGCGTATTGGCAAGCGGTTTTTTAAATATATACTCACCGTCGGCATCGGATTTACAATCTTTTGGCGGGGCATTATGGACAAATGCATTTAATACAAAATGGTATGACATAGATAGTGTATCTAATCTATTATTAAATGTCGTATCTAATCCAATAGATTTTATAATTGGTTTGTTCATGCTACCCGTTACACCGTCAAAGGGTAGTAATAGTGGTATATTTTTAGGCGGTTTAAACGTTAACACCGTATCAGCACCGCGCGTTAATAAACAATTTGTTACTATTGATTTTGGTTCAATCGCGATCGATGAATTATACGGTAACTATCTTGATTATGCATATTCAAAATTATCAATTTATTTACCGTATATCGGTATGTGCGATATTGATGTACAAGAAGTTACGGGCGGTAGTGTTCACTTACAATATATTATTGATTGTTTCACGGGTGCATGTGTTGCAAATGTTAAATGTTCTAAAATAATAAAAACGCCGTGGGGTTTTGAATATGTAAATAGTACGGTACATTCGTATAGTGGTAATGTAGCTTTACAATTACCAATATCAGCGGGTTCATTTGATACAATGACACAAGGTTTAATTAATGTTGGTTTGGGTCTTGTAAGTGGTCAACCGCAAACCGTTGCAAAGGGTGCAACCGATATTATACAAAACGTGGGCGGTGATGCTACTACACGCGGTTCACTTTCATCAAATACGGGGCGTTTATGTTATCAAACACCATATTTAATTTATAGTAGACCAATTGAAACACGCCCCGCAAATTTAGGTAATTTACACGGTTATAGCGCGGGCGCGGGCGGTAAATTATCACAATTTAGTGGTTACGTTGAATGTAGTGATGTAAAACTTGACGGCATAACGGCAACCGATAGTGAATTAAACATGATTGAAACATTATTAAAAAGTGGGGTATACGTATGATTAAAGAATATGACAATTTCAAATTATATGATGTTAAATCCGTAAAGCGTGGCTATAATTATTTTATTAAAATGTTATATGAGAAATGTTTAGGCATGTTTACATATAAAAACTTGCCCGAATCATTACCCGCAACGGAAATTGAAAAACGTGTTATGTGGGACGGTTTCGCGGGTGTATTCAATCACCCAAAATACGGTTTAACAGTATGTGACGGTGGTTTATCGGGTGTTAATCAGTATTACAACCCCACAACGTTTATATATAGTCAACCAATGTTGGGTAGTAACGAATTAAAAATTAATGACAATTGTGTCATAATTTATAATTCACAATCCGATATGATTGAACCATACGGTTTTAAAACATTGATTAAACGTTACGCCCGCATGTTAGCCGATGTCGAATCAAGCATTGATATTATGATTATTAATTCGCGTGCAACAAAACTAAATTCGGTTGCCGACGGTTTAACGGCTAAATCTGTAAATAATGCGATGCAGGCAATCGAAAGCGGTGAGTTATACACGGTTAACCAAAATTCAATTATTGATAAATGGACTACTAAAGATTGGAACACCGCACACCCCGATACACTTGAAAAATTAATTGATGCACGCCAATGCATTTTAAATTCGTTTCTTGAAGAAATAGGCGTAAAAAGTATTAACGAAAAACGCGAACGCATGATAACAAATGAAGTGACCGCCGATAATCAATTGTTAATGGTTAATACTGATGATTTATTGTATATGCGTAAAGATGCAATTAATAAAATTAATGATATGTTTGGTATTGATGCAAGTGTTGAATTAAATGAACATTACGACGTATCAAAAAATGTATCAATTATTGAAAGCGGGGTAAATGCAAATGATAACGATTTATGATTATTTAACAAGCGGGAAACATATTTTTGATGCCACATTAAACATATATGATTATATTAATGATAATGTGCGCGCATCATATGAAAATGAATTA
>JAZRGB010000037.1:0-3393 GCA_045643965.1 Candidatus Enterousia sp.
CCCCATTTAGTTAGTTCGTCAATTGTGTATTTCTTCCCACAATACGGACACGTGAATTCAAAACTAACCAACTTTCTTATTTGTTGCTGAACGAAATCTACTATTTTTGCATTTAATTCTTTATCGGTCATTTTTGATCACCCCTTACTGATATATTCATTCCATTTATCAATAACACCATCAAGATCCTTACCCAACACCAACATTGGATTATTGCAATGATAGTATTCACATGCGATTTCATAAAAACCACTATCTTTACGCAATGCAGGATTATTACCGCAATACTTACAGGCCTTAATGGTTTTATCAGTTCCGGTTAGTAGGATCATTGGTTATCAACCTTTCCATATTTTTTATCTATATAGTAAATAAAGCATCTACCAACAACTGCACCAACGATCAGTACAATAATGATTTCTTTCACTGATCATCACCCACTTTCATAATGAAACTTCAAGCATAATGAACTATAACCAAGTGCTTTACACCATTCGTGAAGTGTTGGTATTGATGGAATAACTTTATTATTTTCCACCAGTGCTACAGTATTAAGTGAAATGTCACAAGCGTTAACAATTTCTTGTCTGGTTTTGCCCTGATCCAGTCTGATCTTCTTCAGAACATCACCAACTTTTTCATAATGTTCAATGGTCAATACGTCATTCATTTATTGTCACCACCCTTTACACGTATGGATCCGGTAAATACTTCCATGCAACGGCCGTATAATTTTCAAAATCCTGTTTGGATTTACTGAAATAATCTGACCGTATAGTACCATCAACGGTTGTGATTAGATAATTATCACTTAATTCAGGTAATCTATCACTGCATGATACCCACTCACTAGTATCTACATCATGCATTACTTCTATCCATGATCCCGGCTGAACTTCTTTAAAATTTTTAGCTTTATTAATATCAGTGGTATGTTGACATGGATAATCAGCACCAGAACCTTTACAAACATACGCAACCTTCGTGATTAACGCTTCTTTTGCCATTTTGTATGCAGTTCCATACCTGCAAAGATGTATGCAGTCACATGTATCACATTCCTTTTCGCAATGTTCACACAATGCATCTTTCAAATAAAATAACGCTTCTTCAGGTTTAAGTTTCATTGGTTTCACCGCCTTTACTTTTAAAATCAATACTTAATTGTCTGGTTTCTATGTTTTGTGATTTCCAGTATCTTTCTTTTTCTGAAGTGGTCATATGTTTCAAAGCATCTTCAACGGTATCATACAAACCACAACTACTTACAGAATAATGAATATAACCAGATCCACATGCTTTTTTAACTTTCCGTGGTTCTTTATAAACCATGTTTCCTGACATACCGCAAATATAAAAGTGATGGCCGTTATGATCCAGTTTGTTTGGGTATGTATCTTTACAACGTGGGCAAGTTTTACAAGTTATCATAATCTATCACCGTACCTACAACCGTTACATCATAACCATCTTTTTCCAGCATCTGATAAACATTAAATGCTACATCATCAGCATCAGGTATATTATCACCTGAAATTTCAATTACTATTTTGTTCAATAATCAACACCAACCTTTCTATAATAACTATACACCTATTGTAGTACACAATTCATTGTGTGTCAACGATTATACACCAGCACTTCTAAAAATAACTATCATTGATGGGAATGGTGCAGGATTTTTACTATCACCAAATTTTAAACGGCCTTTTAAGAACCTGATTTCACTTCTATGTAGAATATAATCGTGAAAATACTTTGTATCAGTTCTAGCTGGTATCAGCATTACTACTATTGTTTCAGGGTTTAAACTTTCATAATAACATTTCTTAACCCATGCAGATATTTCACTATATGGTGGATTAACAAACGCAACTGTACCCCCCCCACCATTGATTTAAACCGTTTTGTTCTTTTGTAAAATACCTGCTACATTTATGATTTTCATGTGTAGCACATGGATCTAGATTAAAATGAAATTCAGTATCTAATTGATCATACACGTTTTGTGGTGTTGGCCATTCATCAGATGCAGAACTAAACATTACACTATTCATTTCACAAACACCCTTACCCTTTTACCATCAATTTTACGTTCTTCCACATGACAACCAAATGTTTTACGTACCGTTTTACTGAATTCTATTTGTGACATTGGATTATAGTTATTTTCTACGCAGAACATTCTGTAATCACGGTAAGCACCGGAACTTGTTTGATCAATAACTTTATGTTCTTTGAAGAACAGTAACACCGGGTTGTTATTCAGTTCGTATTCTTCCAGTTCTTTAGTAACCGCTTCAGTTGTGGTGAATTCCTGATTAGTCAAAACCCGGCATAAACCATCTAAAGCTAACTGTATAAACGCTTCAATTACATCTGGTTTACGTAGTTTATACTTGATAAACGGATCAAAATCAGGTGAATTTTTATCAAATGTAGCATTGAACGGTATGATGATTAATCTGTCAATAACTGCACCTGATTTATCTTTAATACGTGGTATGTCATTAGCACTGAATAAAAGTTTAGCATAGTTACTAAACTGAAACGGATCAGCACCCTTTTTTTCAACCGTGATACGATCACCTGAAACAACTTTTTTAAAGATAGCCGGGTTTTTAATGAATTCATCACCAATATCATCACCGATATTTGCAAGTTTACCAACGATTTCAGCCGGCCTGAAAGTGGTACATAGATCTGATAGATCCAGTGCAGAAATGTTATTATCACCTAACATACGTGTGACCATATCAAGATATGTACTTTTACCGTTCTTTTTATCACCGGTCAAAATAAACGCTTTTCTTAATTCATTACGTCTGTACATGCAATACCCGGCCATTTCTTCAAGTAATGATCTGATACCGGCATCACCGCAACTGATATTGTTCAGCATGGTTTCAAGTATTTCAGAAGTTGCATCAGGGTTATAGTTGTGGTTGATCTTATTAGTTACTATGATTTCAGGACTAAACGGTAACAATTCATCAGTGGTAATATCGTAAATACCGTTTTTGAAACAGATGTAATTACTTGTATCTTTATAATCAGCTTCATCTACGATCAATTCCAAATAATCCAACACTTCTTTTCTTTGTGAAGATTTCAGTGTTGGGATATACTCTATCATTTTCGACATGATAGCATTTTTACCTGCAACGTAAACACCGTTCTGATAAATATGCAAGTTACCGTTGATCCGGATAACATGACATTCATTACGCATGAATACTGAAAACTTATCAAACAGAAAATTACCCTTATTAAAAAACACTGGTTTTTTAAAAGCATCATCACGCATGATAACAGATAGTTCTTTATCATCTAATGGATCTTTCATAACAAAGTTGTTGATAATGGTAATGCATGTTTTAATATGTTCCACTG
>JAZRGB010000038.1:0-2672 GCA_045643965.1 Candidatus Enterousia sp.
ATTTTGTCAGCCAAAACATGATATTTGCAAGTCAAGGTTGCCGGAGTTTATAGACGTATTTTGTGCAGTTTGACGAATTCAGATATAATAACAAGGAAACATTACGACATTACACGTTGAACATATAAATTGACATTCACAGCACTTGATCCATTCCGAAGCGAAAAAGTCCGGAGTTCAAAAACATTTTCATGAATTACACAAAATATCAATGAAGATGTAATCAATGAATGATCCGAATATTCAAATCCAATAATCAATATTCTTGTAAAAACAGCAAGCGGAACAACGACATTGACGAATTGAGTTTGAGATAACATAATCACAACAGCCGTTGATTTACAAGCCAACGACATTTTTGAAATAAATTCAATTGAAAAGACCGTGACATTGAATTGAAATTCAATTGATTTTTCTTGAAGATTTCCACAATTTGAGAGTTGACAAAATATATATTCAATGACTTGCGATTGAACTTTTAATTTTGACATTGCCATTTTATTTCCGAAAAATTATTTATAATGCCAGAAGCCAACGACGTTATAATATCTTGAACAATAGCCGTTTGATCGGTTTTGACTGTTGCGTATTCATACACCGGCGACAATCCGGAATGAACAACAGAATTTCAACGATACAGAAACGGCGAAGCAATAACCGGCGAAACATGAAACACATATACAATAAAAATCACGGATCAATCATGCGACATTGTTTGTGCCGTTGCACCGGTGGACGATCAAGGGAATATTTGAGAAATAGCATATTCAAACGCTTTGACAATTCAGATTTATTCAACGGAAATAAAGCCAATTGAAAAACAATATATCGTGAAATTGTATGACGAAAACATGGATTTTTTGAAAGTTATTCCGGCGGGAATAATTACAAATGACATTTCGTTCAATGAAACAATAGACGCCGGACAATGAGAAGTCAAATTGAATTTGGTTTTGCCAATTGACACGGATTATTTTGACGGCGTTAGATATTGCAAAATTTACATGAATGACAACAAAGGGACAACAGATCTTTTGATTTATTCATGACGATTGTCGCAAGTTCAAAGACAATATTCAAATCAAAAAGAAAATATTACAGCCGTGTTTTTATCTTTGCGATCATTATTGGACACCGTTATTTTGAGAGATTGAACAGATCCAACATTCAGCAAGACCGGAGACCCAGCAAATACAATCAAATTTATTATTGATTATTTCAATACAATTTATCCATGAATTTTGAGTTATACAGCAGAAAGTATTGACGATTATTGATCAAGCGTCACAATTCAATTTGATTGAATAAGTTGCCAAAAAGCATTGAAGAATTTAGTCAATTGATTATCGTATTATTTGTTTATATGAGCGGACGGAGTTGTTCAATATCATGACACGCCAAATTCAGCAATGCACCTTTTGACCTATGAAAGAAATATCAACGCTTTGACTATTCCGGAGAACAATGAAGAAATTATCAATGTTGTGCAAGTATTGTATGAAATAGACGGCGAAAAATACGAAACAAGTATTGCAACCGATCCGACAAGTATTTGACTATATGGACAACGCGAAATATTATTGAATAGAGCAGATTTGCCGGATCAGACATCCGCCGAATTATACCGCGACAATTACTTGACGGAAAATAAAGACATGAAAAGAAATATTTCAATCACTGTAAATACGTTATATGATATTGAAACAATACATCCATGACAAACAGTAAAAATCACAAATCTTTGATTGAATGTAGAAAATGCACAAATTCAGAACGTCAAATATACATACGAGCAAGCAACATTGACTTTGGAATATTACACAAATATTGGAGATCAAATATTTAATTCATAAAATATAGAAAATGCAATATTCAAATTTCATAATGAAAAACAATGTTCATGCGACTTTGTCAACGGCGTTGTCATCAGTAGCGACGACGATCCAATTGACGACCGGACAATGAGCAAGATTTTGAACAGAATTTCCACAAATAGCAACGCTTGAAAGTTTTGACGATACATGAAAAGTTATAAAAAGGGAAATTGTCCAAATAACAGCAAGGAACGACGACGACTTGACCGTTGTGCGTGCTTTTGCACCATGTCCAGCCAATGACGACGCAAATTCACAAAGTCAAAGTTCTGTTTCGTTTAGTGCGGACGATCAACTTTCACTATATATTCCAAAAGAAATTTTTGATAAAATCGCAAACAGTTTGAATGATATATACGACAACGGAACAAATAATATGAGAACGGAAGTTGTTTCATGATTACAAGTTGAAGTAAATCCATGACAAGTTCTTGTTTGATCTGCATATTATGATTTCGCCGGTTGAACAATTACATTGACAGACAATGCGACGAATTATCTTGAAATTGATGAAGATTGAAATCTTGCGAATAATACGACCGGACGAAATGACGAAAACACAAAACTTGCAATCATTACAACGTCCGGTGGATCCGTGATAAATATCAAGGATCGGAGATTGTGAACGGTTTGATGAAAAATCGGTGGAGTGAATATTCATGATTTGACAGAAAAAACAACACTTGCACCAAATGATGAATTTATTATTGCAGACAGTGAAGCGATATTTCAAAATAAAAAGATCAAAGCATGAAACATAATTTGAATATGAGAATGAATTGCTATTGAAGATATTGA
>JAZRGB010000039.1:0-8190 GCA_045643965.1 Candidatus Enterousia sp.
CGGTTCACATCGTCGTTATGCAACAGTTGGCGACAAAATTGTTGTCGCAATTAAAGAAGCCATTCCACGTGGTAAAGTTCAAAAAGGTACAGTACAACGCGCAATTATCGTTCGTACAAAGTTCCCTGTGAAACGTCCAGACGGTTCAATCATCCGTTTTGATGATAATGCGGTTGTTTTGATTAATAAAAACAACTTTGAACCAATTGGAACACGTATCTTTGGACCAATTGCTCGTGAAGTTCGTCGTAAATACGATGTACAGAAAATCGTGTCTTTGGCACCGGAAGTAATCTAATAACAGATGGAAGGTCACAAAATGAAAATTAAAAAAGGCGACGAAGTCGTAGTTATTTCGGGAAAATATAAAGGCGTCAAAGGCAAAGTTCTGGAAGCACGCCCATCCGAATCACGTGTTGTAGTTGAAGGTGTTAACCGTCACAAATGGCACGTTAAACCAACACAAGAACAACCAGGTCACATTATTGACCGCGAAGCACCTGTTCATGTATCTAATGTTGCATTGGTTGATCCAAAAACAAAGAAAGCAACACGCGTTGGATATAAAATGAACGATGGTAAAAAAGTTCGCGTTGCAAAAAAATCTGGTGCGGAAATATAAATAAAAAGTAAATTGTTGCCCGCTGTTACGGGAACACAACATAAGGAAAAAAGAAATGCAAAGCAGATTGCGTGAAATTTATGAAAAAGAAATTGTACCTGAATTGGTAAAAGAATTCGGTTACACAAATGCATTGGCAGTTCCAAAACTGACAAAAATCGTATTGAACATGGGTGTTGGCGAAGCCGTATCTGATAAAAAGAAATTAGATGCTGCTGTTGCTGACTTGACAGCGATTGCTGCCCAGAAATCAGTTGTTACACGTGCGAAGAAATCAATCGCAACATATCGTTTGCGTGAAGGTCAGCCTATTGGTACAAAAGTTACATTGCGTGGTAAAAGAATGTATGACTTTTTGGATAAGTTGATCACTGTTGCATTGCCACGTGTAAAAGACTTCCGTGGTCTGTCAAAATCAAAGTTCGATGGTCGTGGTAATTATGCCTTTGGTATCAAAGAACATTTGATATTCCCAGAAATTTCTGTTGATAAAATTGATGCTATCCGTGGTATGGATATCGTCATCGCAACAACAGCAAAAACAGATGATGAAGCACGTGCATTGCTGACTAAAATCGGCTTGCCATTGGTTTTGAAATAATTAAAAAAGGTAAAAAAAGATGGCTAAATTAGCGTTAATCAATAAACAACATAAACGTGAAAAGCTGGTTGCGCAGTATGCAAAAAAGCGTGAAACAATCAAGGCTAAAATGTCTGTAAATGCGACACCAGAAGAAAGAATTGATGCAATGAAAAAGTTGGCAAAATTGCCACGTAATGCAAACCCAACACGTTTGCGTAATCGTTGTAGCGTAACAGGTCGTTCTCGCGGGTTCTCTCGTTTGTTCGGTCTGTGTCGTCAACAGGTTCGTACAATGGCAAGCGAAGGTAAATTGCCAGGCGTACGTAAATCTAGTTGGTAAAGTAAAACAAACGCAACTGTGGACAATGCAGTTGTAGAAAAACAGTGCAGGGGTTAAAATCCCTGTGCATGTTACAAGGAGTAAAAAAGATGTCACTATCACACCCAATCGGCGATATGGTTACCCGCATCCGTAATGGTCAAAATGCAGGTAAAGAAACAATCGTCGTTCCAAACAGCAAATTGCGTCAGGCAGTTTTGTCTGTATTAAAAGATGAAGGTTTTATTACTGATTTCCGTATCGATCAAATTGATGAACATCGTTCAAATTTGGTTGTTGAATTAAAGTATGTTGGCGGAAACGGTGCAATCCAAGAAATTTCAGTTGTATCTAAGCCAGGTCGCCGTGTTTATTCCGGCAGTGCAAAAATGCCAAAAGTATTAAATGGCTTGGGTATTGCAATCGTATCTACACCAAATGGCGTTATGACTGATCACAAGGCACGCTTGATGAATGTCGGTGGCGAAGTATTGTGCAAGGTTATATAATAAAGTGAGGATGAAGTTATGTCTCGTGCAGGAAAATATCCAGTTAAACTGAGTGATGGCGTTACAGTCGCAATTGTTGACAACGCTTTGGTCGTAAAGGGCCCAAAAGGTGAATTGAAATTGCCTTTGGATACAAAAAATGCTGGCTTGGTCGATATTATAATCGAAGAAGGTCAGGTTGTTATTAATCCAAAAGATGCAGAAGAAAAATCTTCACGTACAATGTGGGGCACAATGGCTCGCAATGTTCGTAATGCAGTAGAAGGCGTTTCAAAAGGTTTTGAAAAAGCTATGTATATGAAAGGTGTTGGTTATAAAGCATCTGTAAAGGGTAACCAGTTGGTTTTGATTGCAGGTTATTCACATGATGTTGTTATGGACATCCCAGCTGGCTTGACAGTTGTTATGGGTGACGCACCAACAGAATTTACTGTAAAAGGTATGGATAAATGCTTGGTCGGTCAATTTGCTGACAAGATTCACAAAGTTCGCAAAGCAGATCCATATAAGGGTAAAGGTATCTTCTATAAGGGCGAAAGAATCCGCCGCAAAGAAGGTAAGAAGAAATAATAACTAACTTTGATTTCCGCTGTTACGGAAATCGGAAAAAAGGGAAAATAAAATGTTGAAACATTTGTCTACAGAAGAAAGACGCACACTGGCAAACCGTGGTGCGTTGAAAAGAAAAAATCCTGGCAAAATTCGTTTGTCAGTGTTCCGTTCTGGACGCCATATCGAAGTTCAGGCGATTGATGACACCAAAGGACATACAATTTGTGCTGCATCTTCAAAAGAAAAAGGCTTTGCAGGACAGGGTTGGAATGTTGCAGGTGCTGAACTGGTTGGTAAAGCATTTGCTGAACGTATCGTTGCAGCAAAAATTGCTGACAATTGTTATTTTGATCGTGGCGGTTACCGCTATCACGGTCGTGTAAAAGCACTGTGCGAAGCAATCCGCGCTGGTGGCGTTAGAATATAATTTGAATAAGACGGAGTATTATAATGGCACGTTTTGATGATAAAAAATTGCAGACGGATAACTTGGTAGATAAATTAGTTTCTATCAACCGTGTATCTAAGACTGTAAAGGGCGGTCGCAACATGTCTTTCTCGGCATTGGTTGTGGTCGGTGACAAGGCTGGTCGTGTTGGCTTTGGTAAAGGTAAAGCATTGGAAGTACAGGCTGCTGTACAAAAAGCAACCAAAGCAGCAAAAGCAAAAATGATTCGCGTTCCTTTGAAAGAAGGTCGCACATTGCACCATGATTGTGCTGCAAAGTACGGTGCAAGTAAACTGGTAGTTCGCAGTGCTGTTCCAGGTACTGGGGTTATTGCTGGTGGTGCGTTGCGTGCAGTATTTGAATGCTTGGGTGTTCAGGACGTTGTTGTAAAATCACAAGGTTCCAACAATCCAAACAACATGATCCGTGCTGCGTTCTTGGCGTTCAATAAAATGAACTCTCCAAAGACAGTTGCTGCACGTCGTGGTAAAACAGTTGCAGAAATCATCGCTGGTCGTGATGGTAAAAAATTAGATGTTGCAACAGAAGATAAATAATCTGGGCAAAGATAATAGGAGTTTGAATTATGGCAAAAATAATTGTAAAACAACTTAAAAGTACTATCGGTCGCCCAGAAGCACAAATCAAGGTCGTAAAAGCATTGGGCTTGGGACGCGTCGGTAAAACCAAAGAAATCACAGATTCTGAATCTGTACGTGGCATGATTGCCAAGGTTTCTCATTTGGTTGAAATCGTAAAATAATAATTAAACCGAGTATAAAAACAAACACTTGTTTTTATGCGACAAAGAACTACATAGGTAGTTATAGGACAAAAGGAAAAAGAAATGAAATTAAATGCATTGATGGATAATTTTGGTGCACGTCAGAATGCAACACGCGTTGGTCGTGGTATGGGTTCTGGTTCTGGTAAAACAGCAGGTCGTGGTCACAAAGGTCAAAAGGCTCGCAGTGGTTCACGTAAACAAGCGACATTCCAAGGTGGTCAGATGCCAATCTTGCGTCGTTTCCCAAAATTTGGTTTCAATAACCCATTTGCAAAAGAATATGTCACAATCAACTTGGGCGACATTGAAAAATTCATCGCAAGTGGTAAAATTGATGCATCTGCACCAATTACAATTGATACACTGATGACTGCAAAAATCATCAACCGCAAAATGGATGGTTTGAAAGTCTTGGCCAAAGGTGAAATTAAATCTGCAGTAAATATTGTTGCAGAAAAATGGTCAAAATCAGCAGAAGCAGCAATTGTAAAAGCTGGTGGTTCTATCAAAAACAATTAATAAATAATCTTTTGGGTGTCTGGGAAACCAGATGCCCAAGCAACGGTTAAAATATCTTTCAAATGAAATTCTTGAAACGCTTTTTCGGTAACTTAAGTGATTTACAGAAACGCATTCTGTTCACATTGGGGGCACTGATTGTTTATCGTATTGGGTCGTTTATTCCACTGCCTGGTGTAAATGCATCTGCTGTGTTGCATTTGTTCCAAGGTGATAATGGAATGATGGGTATGTTTGATATGTTCAGTGGCGGTTCGTTGTCACGTATGTCTGTTTTGGCATTGAACATTTTCCCATATATCTCTGCGTCAATCGTGTTGCAATTGTTAAGTGCGACAAGTAAATCATTGGGCGAATTGCGTAAAGAAGGCGAATCTGGCCGTACAAAAATCAACCAATATACACGCTATCTGGCGGTATTGTTGGCTGTTGTTCAAGGTTGGGCTGTGGTTCGTGGTTTGGAAATGATGGCACCAGTTAATGGCGTGGCTGCTGTTGTTAATCCAGGCTTTGCATTTGAAATGTCTGCGATTATCGCTTTGGTTGGTGGTACTGTATTTGTTATGTGGTTGGCAGAACAAATTACTGCACGTGGTATCGGGCAGGGGGCATCACTGTTAATCTTTGCGGGTATTATTGCAGAAGTTCCAGGCGGTATTGCACAGGTTATATCATTGGGGTCTGTTGGTCAGATTTCACCTGCAATGATTGCGTTGATTGTTGCATTTGTTGTTGGAATCATCGCATTGATTGCATTCTTTGAACAGGCACAACGTCGTATTCAAATTTTGTATCCACGTCAGGCAATGGCAAATGGTGTTATGAACACAAACGCATCTTATTTGCCAATCAAGATTAATATGTCTGGTGTTATGGGACCGGTATTTGCATCTTCTATTATGATGTTACCTGCATTTGTTCAACGTTTTGTTCAAAGTGAAAATTTGACAGTTCAAACAATCTTGGGATTCTTTACATACGGAACATGGTCATATATTATCATGTTTACTGTATTGATTGCGTTCTTTGCATATTTCCAGACTGCTGTTATCTTTAATTCAGAAGAAACAAGTAACGGTTTGAAGAATGCAGGTGGATATATCCCAGGCGTTCGTCCAGGTGAACAGACGATTAAATATCTAGATAATGTTGTTTCACGTACAACAGCGATTGGTGTTGCGTATTTGATTGTTGTTTGCGTGTTGCCAATTATCTTGAATACACATGTTGGTATGCCATTGATGATTGGTGGAACAAGTGTATTAATCGTTGCAGGTGTTGTATTGGATACTGTGAATCAGGTTCAATCATACTTGGTTGCAAAACAATACAGTGGTGTCGTTAAAAAGGCACAAAAGAAAGGTCGTTTCCGCGGTTAATTAATTGCGGGGGCAAAACAAGATTTGACTTTTGTTGGATTTTATATAAAATTATCCGGCAAAATAAAAATAGCCCATGGTAAAAAAAACTTTGGGTTTAAGGGTATCGGAATATCAGGTGGACTTGGTATTTCGCAGTTAAATAAAAAGGAAAAATAAAAATGGCACGTATAGCAGGTGTTAACATTCCGACAGAAAAACGCATTGAAATTGCGTTGCAATACATTCACGGTATCGGTCCAGCCAAGGCTGCACAGATTTGTGAAGCGTTGAAATTAAAAGACGGTTTGCGCGCAAAAGATTTGACAGACGCGGATGTTATCAAAATTTCTAATTATATCGAAGATAACTTTAAAGTAGAAGGTGATGTTCGTCGTGAAGTTGCAATGAACATCAAACGTCTGCAAGATTTAAAAGCATACCGTGGTATTCGCCATCGTAACCGCTTGCCGGTTCGTGGTCAGCGTACTCAGACAAATGCACGTACACGTAAAGGTAAACGTGTTGTAGTCGCGGGTTCTGCAACCAAGGGTAAATAAATTTGATATAACGTCACATCTGCTTGTTGTTGGCTCGTTTATGTAACTTTTGTACACTACACTCGCCAACAACGGTGCATCTGTAACGTTCTAGCAAATTTAATAATAAGGTAGAGATTAACACGATAGTTAATTGAAGACATCGAAACAAGGAATAAAAAAATGGCAGTTACAAAAGCTAAAAAGAAAGTCGTTAAAAAAGTATCACATGGCATTGCACATGTTGTTGCGACTAATAACAATACACGTATTACAATCACAGACCAGTCTGGTGCTGTTTTAACATGGGCAACCGCTGGGGCAAATAATTTTAAAGGTGCGAAAAAGTCCACACCATACGCAGCAACAATCGTTGCAGACGCAGTTGGTAAGAAAGTCGCAGAAATGGGTATGAAAACAGTTGATGTTTTAATGCGTGGTATTGGTCAGGGTCGTGAATCTGCTGTACGTGGATTGGCAAACGCTGGTCTGATTGTGCAGTCCATCACTGATACAACACGTATCCCACATAATGGATGTCGTCCAAAAAAGGTACGTCGCGTCTAAATAAATTAAATATAATAATTTATTACGTATAAACCCGAAACCTCATGTAACTTATGTACACTATGGTTTCGGGTTTGTTCGTATCTAAACCATTCTATTTAATTTTTTCGTTAATCGCGATTGATGCTGTAGATTTTTGTTTGTTTTACAATAAATAATTTTGTTTTTTGCTTGAATTATGATATAATCACCCTGAAAGTGTTGTAAGGGAGATTTTATTATGAAATACTTTTTTGGTGTATTGCTGGCTGGTTTATATGTTGTAAATGCCAGTGCGTTGTCTGTTTCGAATACTACTGTGGCGGCCGGTTTGTCTGCACCTGTGTTAAGTAGTGTTTCTGTTGGTGATGCAGAAAAAATCAGAACAATTGCGACATTAGAAGATGATATAACAATTCTTGATGCAGAACTTAAAAAGTGCGAAAAAGGTAAAAAAGGCTGGATAGCTGCAACTGTTATTGGTTCTGCGGGTGTGGTTGCAACAGGTGTTGCAGCTGGTGTTCAAGGTGCTCAAATTGCAAATAAAAAGCAAGAATTGGCTGGACATAATACCGATATATCACAAAAACAGCAACAGTTGCAACAATTGCAAGGACAAAATTAAGGTGATTACTATGAAGAAAATATTTGCATGTGTTTTAGCAGTGTGTCCAATGGTTGCGTCTGCAGATTATTTGGATGATAAGATAGCGGCTTTGACCAAAGAAAAATTGGATAAGATTGCAAAACTGGAAGAATGCCAAAAGAGTACTAAGGGATTGAAAATTGCAGGGATAACAACACTGGGGGTCAGTGCAATTGGTATTGGTGCAAATATTGGTGAAGCGGTGGCTTTGAAAAACTATGATGCCAAGATTAATACAGCTGTACAAACCAAGTCTGATTTAGATGTGCAAATTATAGATGCACAACGTAAAAAGGCAGAAGAAGAGGCGGCAAAATTGGCTGCACAAAGTGGCGTAAATCTTGTGAACCAACCTGTTGTTACGCCTGGTGTGGATGTGAATAACACATGTGGGACCAAGACATGCGATGCAGCAGCACCAACACAATCTGGGTTGGATTTATTAAATGCAACAGAAGCTGTATGTAAAGACGGGAATTGGGTTGCCAAAACATGTAAAGAAAACTATTCTGGTACACAACAAACATGTACACTAAATGGTGCAACAATTACATATATTGATTCTTGTCGTCTGACTGCACCAACAGAAAAACAATGCCCACAGGTAACAGATGAATGGAGGGCACAGAATAATGCAAAATCTGGTGCGTGTGACACGACAACTGGTCAATTATATATCACAGAATGTGCAGATACACATACAGAAGTGAAAGATGCAAATGGTCGTATTACAGAATGTCAACAAAAACAAGAACAAACACA
>JAZRGB010000040.1:0-22044 GCA_045643965.1 Candidatus Enterousia sp.
ATCTGATTGTCATTACACATTTAATTGTACCATTAAACACGACAAAAAGTCAATGATATTTGCTTTTTTAGATTTTCTTGCTTGCAATTAAAAATATGTTTCTATATAATTACCCTCGCACGGAGCGTTGGCAGAGTGGTAATGCAGCAGATTGCTAATCTGTGACCGAAATTTTTGGTCCATAGGTTCGAGTCCTATACGCTCCGCCAGAAAATTCAACCCACCAAACGGTGGGTTAATTTTTTTTTGCGGAAAATTGGACGAGAACCGTCCAAGGTTCGATACGTAGTAGATTTGGCAAAGGAATTATTTGACTGGATATAAAAATTTCTGATATAATCAAAATTGAATCCAAGGGATTGGGTTCGGGGCTGTGGTAGCCCATTTGTTCCGGTGCGAAAGCATCGTTAAATTGGTGTTTCGGTGTTTTTGCACCGTTATCACCCCTGACAATATGTCGGGGGGCTGTTGGTTATAAAACACGGGTAACCGAAAGACCGCAGAATCAATGAACAAATGATTACCAACTCCCCGACCGTCAATCTTGGCGGTTTTTATTTTGGGAATAATGCATAAAGGGTTGTGTTTTCCGACAAAACACCTTGAAAATCACTTAAAGCAATTTTTTTATGCGTTGTTCCCACCATGAAATACAGGGGGAGTTAAATGAAACGTTTGTTATTATTTTTTTGTGGCCTGTTTCTTTATACAATTTGTTGGGCAGATACAGTGAATTTAACGTGGATGGACGGTGATACAACGCACACTAAAACAACATGCACGATTGGTGGTGATTTAAATGTTCCAGCCACCCAACCAACAAAATATGGGTATGACTTTGTCGGATGGCGTGTAAAAGCTGCCAAAGAATTGGAATATGTCACATTTCAGGGTGTAGGGAATAGTTCTATTGATACGGGTGTTATGTTTGATTCTGATGAAATTGAATATGAAACAAAATTAAGTTTCTCTACTGTTTATAAAATTGCGTTTGGGGCAGAAGGAACCTGTAGCAGCACAACTATTACATCTAATAGTGCTGGTTCTATATCGTTGCATGGTACGCATGAAGGGCTTAATTTCAGGGTAGGTAAGAGACATTTAGTAACGCAAATAACACGAGGGTCAATTAATACGTATAGTTTATATATCAATAAAAGAACTAACGATATAACGGCTAAGGCTAATGATATTATATTAAACAGCACAATTAATGGTGTTGTTACTACGGATAAAAATATTTTTCTTGGCGGAACAAATACTGATGCCGCAGGTTGTGATTTTGGGGGTAATATCTACTATTTTAAAATAAAAAAAGATGGCGTTTTGGTGCGTGATTTAGTGCCTGTGTTGGATCCGGATGGGGTCGTTTGTTTTTATGACAAAGTCACAAAAGAATTTTTCTATAACCGTAATGGTCCAAGTTTAATCGCAGGCCCTGTCATAGAATAATATGCGAAAAACGTTATTGTTTTTTACTGTATTTACTTCTTTTTCTGCTGTTGCAGATGATTTGCTTATGTCGCCTGTTGATAATGGGTGTGTCACGGATGTGCTTGGCTTTACAGATGATGTGGTATTAGAAGCCGTGTTTGAGACACAGGCCATTACGTGCCCAACTGGACAATATTTGCCAATAAATACTGTGAATTGTGAACCATGTCTTGAAGAAGCGACATGTGTATCTGGTACATATCGCTTTAACGAAACTAAAAATCAGGGAATTGTTTTTGATGATGTCTTTGCGTTAAATAAAAGCAAAGGGTGTACTTCGAATATACTTGGGGTTCATCATGAAGTATTGTTGGAAGCGACGTTTGAACCCAAAAAGATATTATGCAAACCTGGTTATTATTTATCGGCAAATAATGTAGAATGTACACAATGTCCTGAAAACAATTATTGCGTTGGCGACACTTATACTTTTAATGAAACAATGACCCAAGGAATTGCAGCATGTCCGGACGGTATGTTTGCACCAGTTGGTTCTTGGGAATGTTATGAACGTATTTTGCATGTGGATGATAGTATCGTGTATTTAAAATCGCATAAAATAACAGGACCATCGTTGCATGTAAAATACGAAGACAGGGTTTATTATGCAAATATGACAACAATGCCAACTGTTATGAACAGGGATTCAACACATTTCTTAAAAATAAAGTACAATTCAACAGAATATTATGTTTGTGACGATACGACATATAAATCAAATGATAATTAGTGTTTGTATGTTAATGCAAAAACAATTCGTCTTGACTTTTTGTTGGCTGTAATTGTAGAATATTATGTGAAATGACAATCAGATTTATTAATTTTTACTGTTGTTGTTAAATTGCATATTTATTGCAAACTGTTTTGTTTGCATTTTCTGTATAAAAAATCTACAATCGCGACATAAATAAACACACAAAGGAACACGTAATGACAATCAGACTTTATAATACAATGACCCGAAAACTGGAAGAATTTAAGCCATTGGTACCCGGCAAAGTTGGGTTTTATTCATGTGGACCAACTGTTTATCATTACGCACATATTGGAAATCTGCGAACAATGATTCATAACGATATTATGAAGCGTATGTTTACAGAAAATGGGTATGATGTTCATCATGTAATGAATATCACTGATGTTGGCCATCTTACAAATGACGAAGATGATTCCGGTGAAGATAAAATGGAAAAAGGGGCGGCTCGTGAAAACAAGTCTGTATGGGATGTTGCAAAGTTTTATTTGGATGAATTCTTACATGACTTTAATGATTTGAACTTGTTGCCACCAACAGATATGCCACATGCAACAGATTATATTACAGAACAAATAGAACTAGTTCAGAAACTAGAAGAACTGGGTTATACATACAAAATCCCAAATGATGGTATTTACTATGATACATCTAAATTCGCTAATTATGGGGCGTTAACTGGTGGGTCTTTGTCTGGTAACCGTGCAGGTGCCCGCGTTTCGTTTAATGATTCAAAGCGTAACCCAACTGACTTTGCGTTATGGAAGTTTTCTCCAACAGGTGCAAAGCGTCAGATGGAATGGGATAGTCCATGGGGTGTCGGATTTCCTGGGTGGCATGCAGAATGCAGTGCGATGAGTATGAAGTTGCTGGGTAATCATTTTGATATTCATACAGGCGGTGAAGATTTATCTCGCGTGCATCATGCAAATGAAATTGCACAAAGTGAACCAATAACAGGGGCCCCGTGGGTGTCATACTGGGTGCATTTCAGTTTCTTGATTGATAAATCTGGAACCAAGATGAGTAAATCTACAGGCGAATTTTTAGGGCTGGAAGCGGTACGTAAACGTGGTTTTGACCCAATGGCATATCGTTACTTGATTTCTTTGGGGCATTATCAAACACAACTGGCATTTTCGTTTGATGCGCTGGATGCGGCAGCGGCTGGGTATAAAAACATTGTTCGCAAAATTGCAGATTTGATGAATGCGGATAATATGGGCGAATTAGATTCTGCATTGTACAATGAATGGCATGATAAGATATTGGTACCTGCATCTGACAATATGAAAACTGCTGAATCTTTGGTTGTTGTCCAAGAATTATTAAAAGACACAAATGTAAATCCTGCGACAAAACTGGCATTGTTTGAATTTGTGGACAGATTGCTGGGGCTGCAGTTTATCGACAGGGCGAACAAGTTGGTTGAACTGGAAAAGGAATCTGCACCTGCAGAAATTATCGCGTTGGCAGATGCCCGTGCGGCAGCCAAGGCAAATAAAGATTGGGCAACTGCAGATGCTTTGCGTGCCGAAATTGATGCGGCTGGTTGGACTGTCTTAGATGGCAAAGACGGCTATAAAATTGTAAAAAAAGCATAAATGTATTGATTTTTGCGTAAAATTTACTACATATGTAATGGTTTGGTGTAATACAAGGGAAAAAAATGGACAGTTACATTGCAGTAAAACATTATTTTTTATGCAAGGCATTTCCGCAGTATGCGTCAGAAATGTTGGAGTTAATGCGTGCGTTTGATGGTTTTTATCAGCATGCGGTGGCTGACGATCGCGACGTGCAAGATTATATTATTAATTTTGCTGTTTATTCTGATTTGACCATCAGTCAAGAAGTCGTACCTGTTGTCAGCAGACGTGTCGAAGAACTGATAAAGCAGGGCAGAATATTGACTGCAAACGAAATTGAAAAGAAGTATAATATCAAAAACGCAAAGTTTTTACTGTCTGAATATGATTCAGCACTGCGTTTGGCGACTGAATCTGGAACAAAATCATATTTGACGCGTGACAAAGAACCAGACTTTTTGTTTTGGGCACAAAAACAGACAGAAACACTGTCCAGAACGCCGTATGACAATCTCAGACGTTTAAAAAAATATCAAACTGCAACACGTGGCATGGTATTAAAACCGATAAAGAAAGTGCCTGTTGCACCAAAAACGTATCGCCAGCCAGATGTTTGGGAAATATCTGATTCTGAAATGCACGAAGTTGCATGCAAAATGGCACGCAGACGTCGTGTTGTGGACCCTGATATGAGTTTACTGGACATGGTTGTTGCAACTGTTCGCAGAAATATGAAACAACAATAAAAAACGGTTGAAATCTGGCAATATTTAGTGTATATTAGCCCCCGTAATTACAAAGGAAAATTTCATGAACTATCCATATATGCCAAAATCTACTGCCCTGTGGCTGATTGAAAATACAGCGTTAACATTTGAACAAATTGCAGAATTCTGCGGTTTGCATGAATTAGAAGTTAAAAATATCGCTGATGCTGAAACCTATAAAATTCAACCATTGAACCCAATTTTAAGTGGTCAATTAACACGTGAAGATATCGAAAAATGCGAAGCGGATGCGTCTGCTCGTTTGACATTGCGTGAAGAAATTGTAAAAGCACAACAAAAACAGAACAAAAAAGGCGTTGGCTATACACCAAAACTGCATCGTCAAAACCGTTTGGGCGGAATTTTATGGATTTTAAAGAATTATCCAGAATTAACAGATGGTCAGGTTGCACGTTTGATGCGTAGTACGAATCCAACAGTTGCATCTGTACGTAACAAAACACACGCATCTTATTCTGTTATTCAAATTCAAAGTCCTGTTGTATTGGGATTGGTTTCTGAATCTGCAATTCACGAAGCTGTTGCCAAGGCACAAAAGCAGGCAAATAAAAAGAATAAAAAATAATTTTATCGTAAACATTTAAAACTTTAAAAGGTTGATAATGGTTAAGAAACTGGACGAAGCAACAAAACTCTTGATAGAGTCTTTGCCAGAAAACTTGCAAAATTTGGCGACCAGTGCGATGGACATTGGTTATATGTCTCGTATGGACTTTACGGCTGCAACCGAAGCAGACGAAGTTCCGTCCGAAGAGCAAGATGAAGTATTGGACTTTTTCCAACAGGATTTAGGTATTGAAATTCTGGAAACGGATAACTATCCCCAGGATATGGATCGTTACTATGAAATGGACGATGAAGAGCCACGCGATAAAACACGCAACTTGTTAAATGCAGATGCAGAACAGGTCGATGTTAATGACGACGACTATGAACACTATGCAAAACAGTTGGAACGCAGTCAGACAGGTTCATTGGTTTTGGGTGTCCAAGATTCTGTTCAGTCTTATTTGAAACAAATTGGCACGGTTCAGTTGTTAACTGCTGCTGGTGAAGTTGCAATTGCACAACGTATCGAAGCGGCATCTCGATTGATGGTATATGGTCTGTGCGAAAGCCCAATGACAATTCAGGCAATGTTGGATTGGTATCAACAGTTGTTGAACGAAGATATTCGTCTGCGTTATATCGTTAATTTGGAAGTTATGTATTCCAGTGAATCAGAACAAAAATCATTGGCCGCATTGTCCGAAGCCCTGAAATCCAAGGGTGTTGAACATGTTGATGACTTGGACGATGATGATTTGGATGATTTAGAAATGGGTACAGACGAAGAAGAGGAAGAAGAACCAGAAGAAGACGAAGATGGTATCAAAAAAGAAGATACACCACGTGGTACATCTGGTGTTCCAATTCCTGTTATGGAAGAATCTTTGATGCCAATGGTTTTGGAATTGTTTACTAAAATCAAACGTATCTTTAACAGTATGCAGAAATTGCAAACAAAACGTCTGGAAAACTTGTTTACATCTGATACACCTGATGCGGCATTGGAAAAGAAATATACAAAACTGCGTTTGGAATTGTTTGAAAACGTCAGTCAGATTCGTTTGAACGATGACCGTGTTGCAGAAATTCTGGAACAGTTGACTAAACGCGACCAGTTGTTATTGGGACTGGAAGGTAAACTGTTGCGTTTGGCAATGGCGAATAAGATTAAACGTGAAGATTTCTTGGCTGAATATGCGGGCAACGAATTGAACCGTAATTGGGTTAAAAAGTTGGCAAAGCATAAAAACGCCGCATGGTCTAACTTTGCGAAAAAGCATGGCGACGATATCTTGAAAATCCAAGAAGATATTATTGCAATTGCTGTTGAAACAGGTCAGCCAACATCTGAATATAAAAAGGTTGTTGAATTGGTTCGTCGTGGACAAACCGAAGCGGCCCGTGCGAAACGTGAAATGATAGAAGCCAACTTGCGTCTGGTTATCAAATTCGCGAAAAAGTCCAGCAATCGTGGTTTGGGCTTGGATTTCTCGGACTTGGTTCAGGACGGAAATATCGGTTTGATGAAGGCTGTTGATAAATTTGACTATCGTTTGGGTAATAAATTCTCTACCTATGCGACAAACTGGATTCAACAGGGTATTTCACGCAGTATCGCAGATCAGGCACGTACAATTCGTATCCCTGTGCACATGATTGACAATATTCACAAGATTCAACGTGCATCACGTCAGTTTATGCATAAATACGGTCGTCAGCCAACTGCCGAAGAATTGTCCAAGATTATCTATCTGCCAGTTGACAAGATTCACAAGGCGATGAAAGTGAACTTGAAACCAATTTCATTGGAAGCACCAGTTGGTACCGAAGATGACAGTTCACGTATTGAAATTATCGCAGACGAAACAGCGAAAAATCCGTTTACATCTGCGGCACAAAAGAATTTGCGTAAAATTGTGACACAGATTCTGTCTGAATTGGATCCAAAAGAAGAAACCGTTTTACGTCAACGCTTTGGTATGAGTACTAACAAGACCAGCACATTGGAAGAAGTTGGTGAATACATCGGCGTTACACGTGAACGTATCCGTCAGATTGAACAAAAGGCACTGAACAAGTTAAAGCACCCAACACGTGCACGTAAACTTCGCAGTTTCTTAGAAGATTAACAATTGCCCCGCTTTTTGCGGGGTTTATTTGGGGGTAACGATATGAAAAACACATTATTATTATGCACAGGGCTGTCAGGCAGCGGTAAAACATACTTTATCAAGAATACTTTGCCCGATGGATTGTTTTACAGCCTGCGTTCTGCAACAACACGCCCCATGCGTAACGGCGAAAGCGAAGGTAAACCATATTTCTTTGTTTCCGAAGAAAAGTTTAACACAATGAATCTGGCAACACGTCTGTGGGTAAATGAAGCGTTCTGGACGCCTGAAAAGCCGAAATGGATGTATGGTGTGCCAGAATTTGAAATCACAGAACATTTGGGCGAAAATTTGGTCTATGACGTTATTCAGCCGCGATATGCAAAACAATTAATTGATTGGTTTAAACGTAATGATTTGCAAAAACATTATAATTTCCGCATTGCATATTTCTTGCCGCCACAAAACAATATGCAAACGGTTGCCAAACGTGCCAATATGCCAGATGATATTGATGTCAGACGCACAAACACATGCGATCCGATTGACTTCTTACAGGCAGGCATAAAACCAAACTATATCTTACAGCCAATTAATAATCTGTATGATGACAGTTTATTAAAGCATATAAAACACCTGCAAAAACAGCGTTTGAAGTAATTTATTCGTCTATACCATAAATAAAATCGCCGGTGCCCATGTTGCCATAGAACTTTTGTTCTGCAATATCCCACATGCCGTTGCTGGGTACAACAAAATCCCCAATCTGTAACCCACACGGCACCGGCACAAAATGCCGAACAAGAACATCGTCTTCGTATATTTTTGTGGAATATATATACATAGCGTTATCACGTGAATATACAGATATACTTTCTGTTCCGTTTTCTTTAATTGATCGTATACCAAATAGCAATAGAGCAGCAGAACCGACAGCGTTACGTCCTTGTAACTCTGTTGATATAGTTCCATATTTAGCGATATTGTTTTTTGTATCAAAAACAACTAACTGTTTAGTTGTTTTTAATTTCTTATTTATATTTAGATTGCGTATAGTGCACCATGATGGATCTCTATATATACAGGGCCAAACATAAATTTGATATACTTGGGCCGGTCCTGTTCCAAAGTTCATCGAATAATTCGATTTATTTTTCTTATCGTTTGAACCAAAAAAACACTCGCCACCACTTGTTTTGTATTCGTTATCTGAAAATTTTATTTCCATTTCACTGCGAGTTATCAATGTTGGTAAATACAGAGTGTCAATATATTGCGTGCCTGTACCTTTCAGATAAATATTTTTGTTTGCACCTACTAATCGTCCGTTTTCATCGTATGTATAATTTATTGTGTCGGTAAATGGTTCACAATTCAAAACAGAATAGTTGACATTGTTATATCTCACATGTAATGTATCTAACGCAAAAATATTATACATATTTCCATACCATAATTCGTCATCAACCTTGATATGCAATGCAGGGGATGTTGTTTTTGTTTGTGACAATTTTATTGTGTTATCGCCCACGTGCAACACACGTGCATTTGCAGTCAATATTATGCCACACAATAATAATCCAAAGATAAACCGCACAATCCCCCCGAATAAATTGCGGGGTAATATATTAATTTCAAGGTGTTGGTCGAAAATATTACCCCAAACAAAAACCGTCACAAAAATGACGGTCGGGGTGTTGATAAACATGTTAAGTAATGTCCCCCATGGTCTTTGGGAATAATCCCTGAACATACACCACAGGCACCCCGACCATAATCGGGGGGTAAAAATTAACGGTGCAAAGGCACCGACATTGTCGGATTACGATGCGTCTGCACCGACTTAACATGAGCTTATCAAGGCCCGAACCGACATCCCTGCCAGTTCACTGTATATTTTATTGGAATTTACAATCTTTTTCAATAATAAAAATCCCCCAATTTTGGGGGATTTTTTAAACATAACTTTTTAATGCGATATATATATGCCCAACGTCGGTTTTAATCAGACTGGATGAAACTGTATCTGGATTATCTGTTTGTTGTGCATTTGCCAGTATTTTATCAAAACTGCGGACGAATTGAGTTGCCTGACGACGGAATACTGCATCAGACTTTATCATTTCGCGTATTTGTTTCTTGTCTGCTGCAGCCATCATTTTCGCCAGCCATTTTGAAAATATAGTTTTGTCGCCTGCGTGATATTTAGTCCAAATCACATCTGGTATTTCTGCACCTGTGACACGTGTTAAATCCATTGCCTGTTCGTGCAGCGGTGCCAGCATTTGTTCACTTTGCACCAAAAAGTCTGTTGAACTGATATGTCCAAATGATTTAGATGGTGCTGTTTTAATTGCGTCCATTGGGGCAGATGCACGTGCGACCATCATTTGTTTGTTCAGTGTTTGCATTGTATCAACGGCCTTGGCATAGTCTGCCATTAAATCAATCATTTGTTGGCGTGATTGACCGGCCAAATCTTCCAGTTTTGTCGCAGATTCAGATACAGCATCTGTAGATTCCGCAACTGTCGATTTCATCAACGCAATTTTGTCGTTCATGCTTGCAACAATCTTTTCCAATGTTTCGCTGGCCTGTAACGAACCTTGTGATAAGTCAGGCAGGGCAGAATAATACTTTTCAATCAGTGCAGACAATGGTTCTAATTGGGCTGTTGTATCGCTGGACATTTTAATCAAGTGTTCTGATTGTGCGGATAACTGTGTATGTGCCGTGTTCATTTTTATCAGTGTTTCGCGTACGCCAGCGGCCATTGCCTTGACTGATTCTGAAAATGCGTTTGCTGCTGTTTTTGTGTTGTCTAATGTTGTATTTGCAACACCAGATACAGTTTTTAATTCTGCAACAACGCCTGTGGCGTATTCTTTGATTTCAGAATCGAATTTATTGGTCAGTCCAACCATTTCATTTGAAATGCCACGGACGGCCCCCTCGGTTGATGCAGCAGATGATATCAACGCTTCAACAATATCTGTTAATTTTGCGGATTGTTTTTCGATTGATGTTTCAACCAGTCGTGTCTGACCCGCAACGACATTTGCGGTATTGGTTAATGTGTTCATCTGGCTGGTCAGTTGTTTCTTGGCCTGTTTTCCAAATGTTTCCAGACGTTCCAGATAACTGTCCAGTTGTTTGTTATTGCCTTTTAATGTTGTTTCATAGTCGTTTGCGGCAGTTTTAATATTGTTAAATCCGTCTGCTGTTGTCTTGCCCAGTTCGATTAATTTGTTTTGTAATATGTCTGATTCCGCAGTCAGGTTTTTCATCTGGTCTGCATTAAAGTTAAATTCGTTTTGCAAATTTTCAGACAGTGTTTTTCCACTTTCCAGCCAAGAATCAATCTGGGATTGAATTTGTGCGGTATGTTCTGTTGTTTGTTGGGCTGTTGTATTAATATTGTTTAACAGTTCATTTACAGTATTGCTGAATCTGTCTGTGGAATTTTCGACATCTGTCCATGATTGTGATGCGACAATTTCACCCAACCCAGTTACAGTATTGTCCAATCTGCCAGACATTGTTGCGATTTTTTTTGTTGCGTCATCTGCCAATGCAATTAATTGTTCGTTTTGTACAGTCAGTGTATTTTTTAATTCGTTTGCAGATTCAATCTGGGCGTTCAATGTATCACGCATTGTCTGAAAACTCTGTTCGATTTTATTGATTTCGTCTGCCAATATAATATTCAATACACGTGTAGCGTCAGCGATTTGTGCACGTTCTGGCTGGGTTATGATTGTTAACAAAGAATTCATAATTTTTTGTGTCTTTCTGGAAACAAAAAATAATACGCACAATGTGACGAACAGCATGCCGCTGATAATACCGCCACCAATCAATAAAATTTGATTAATTTCCATCCTTTTTCCCCCTAAATCGATACGATTTTTATATATCTTGCAGTTCTTTTGAATTTATACTAAAATCCCAGCAATAAAGCAAGGGCAGAAATGGCAAAAAAGCATAAACTTTCACCAGAACAAGATATGGCTGCCAACCCATTGGAAAACGTATGGGTTCAGGCAAATGCAGGCACCGGAAAAACCAGTGTTTTGGTGCAGCGATTATTGCGAATTTTGTTCCGTACGCCTGATTGTGGTACCAGTGGTATTTTATGTCTTACATATACCAAGGCCGGTGCCGGTGAAATGCGTAATCGTATATTAAAGGCGTTGCGTCAATGGGTGATGGCGTCTGATGAAGAATTATCAGAAATGCTGGATGGTGTCGCGATAAATAAGCCGGTAACCAAGGCGGATATTCTGCATGCACGTGAAATCTTTTTTACATATATCGACAATCCAGATATTTTAAAAATAAAAACTATTCACGGCTTTTGTGAAGAAATTTTGCATCGTTTTCCATTGGAAGCGGGCGTGTCTCCAACATGGTCGCTGATTTCTGGTGCACCACAACGCGTATTATTGCAAGATACATTTCAGTCAATAATAAATACCCCGACTGCAGACAATCGTGTTTATGCAGCGTTTGCACATTTGGTTGGACGTATCTCTGAAACGTATGTCGAAGAACTGTTAAGTATTTTAAGTGAACAATATAAACTATTTTTTCAAGTTTCAGATATTGAACAATATCGCGAATACTTTATTGATACGATTGAAAAAAAGTTAAACACAGAACATGCTGTTAACTATGATTTTGATGCTGTAAAATTGCAAAATATCATTATAAATGCAGAATTAGAACAAAAAAGTCGAAAAACACCGGCAAAAACACTGGATGAACTGATTAATATCACAAAACAGTATATTGAAAAAACTATAGATTTTGCAGAATATCGTAAATTGTACTTAACTGCCGATGGAAAAACTAAAAAATTCGCGTCAGAACGCGATTATTTGGTCGGTGAGCAAGATGCTGTCTATGCTGCCAATCAGTATAATATAAACAAGATGATTTTTGATGATACTGTGGCATTGTTTGATTTGGCTGCAGCATTTGCAACAGCGTATCAGAAATCAAAACACGACAAAAATCTGTTAGATTTCGAAGATTTGATTTTATACACCCGTAAATTATTTGCAAATGCAGAATCAATGGGGTGGGTATTGTCGCAACTGGATTTATCGCTGTCGCATATCTTGGTTGACGAAGCCCAAGATACATCGCCATTACAGTGGGATATATTGCGTTCATTGTCTGGCGACTTTTTTGCAGATGGCGATACGACACAGATGCCACACTCTATGTTCGTGGTGGGGGATACAAAACAATCTATTTATGGATTCCAGGGTGCAGATCCTGCGGCATTTACAACCAGCCGTGATATGATATCCCAACAAATTACAAATAATCTGCGTACAATTCGTGAAGTTCCATTGGTGCAAAGTTTTAGATCGACAGCACCTGTGTTATACGCTGTGGATAAATTTTTTGCTGACCAGACTGTAATTGATATCAGTGGATTCAATAATAATCCGCATAAATGCTTTCGTATAAATGATATGGGTTTGGTTGAATTGCATAAACTGGTATCTAAAAAAGAGTCCGGAACAGACAAAAGTGATTATATAAAAAAGATTACTCAGCAGATAAAATCTATCGTTGATTCTGGAAAATATACAGCAGGCGACATAATGGTTTTGGTTCAGCAAAGAAATCAGTTTGTTGCCCCATTGGTATCAGAATTAAAGAAGTTAGATATACCTGTTGCGGGCAGTGACAGAATTGTTTTGCCTGATTTTCCAATGATACGCGATTTGTTAAATCTGGTCAGGTGGTGTCTGAATCAGGCGGATGATTATAGTTTATGTTGTGTGTTAAAAAGTCCAGTTTTCGGATTGAAAGAACAGGATATTTTTAATTTGTGCAAAAATAAAAATGATATAAATCAAAGTCGTGTTCGCGATGATAAAAACGCGGTTTTGACGACAGTGTTTGAAGTTTTGGAAACTTTATATCCAGATATATATTCTTATTTGTTGGACGTAAAAAACAAGTCTGAATATATGGCACCTTATTCGTTCTTTTCGTATGTTTTGAACAATAATAATATAAAACATAACTTTATATCTGCATTGGGCAATCAGGTTATTGACCCAATGGAAGAATTTATGACAATATGCTTGTCCTATGAACGTACGCAACCAGGAACCTTGTATCATTTTATCAAATGGTTTATCACGGGTGGCAGCGAAGTGACACGTGATATGGATGCGTCCAGTGGGGTTCGTATTGTGACTGTGCATGGCAGCAAGGGTTTAGAATCATCCGTTGTGTTTTTGATTGATACAATACATATGCCAAAATCAGATAAAATAGTTCCAATATCATCTGGCAATATGCCGGTTTGGTTATGGGTTCCGCGTGGCGAAGGCAGTCAGGCTTATGCAGATGTGTCTGAAAAACAATCAAATGTGCAAATGGCAGAATATTATCGGTTGCTGTATGTTGCGATGACGCGTGCCAAAGACGAACTTTATATTCATGGATTTACACCTGACAAGAATCCGCCAGTAAATGCGTGGCATACACAGTTGTGGCGTGTTTTGGCGGGTGACACGGTATCAGAATATATCAGGATTACAAATGACGATGTTAAATGAAATTTTGATGACTAAAAATAATGAAAAACATGCGACCGATAATGGTACAAAAATGCATAAGTTGTTGCAATACGTTGTCGTTGACAGTGTTGAACACGGTGATTGTGATTTGGTGCAGCGTATAAAGAATAATCCCGATATCGCACGTTTCTTTAAATCAACTGCAAAGACAGAGGTGCCAATCGCCGGTACTGTAAATGGGCGTTTTGTCAGTCGTCGAATTGACAGATTGTGTATTGATGATAATAACAAGCAGATTGATATCATAGACTACAAGACGGATATTAGTCGTGATGCTTTTTATAGCGTGTATATCGCACAGATTCGCGAATATGTGGCGTTGTTACGTGCGATATATCCAGAATATCAGATTAATGCGTATATATTGTGGACGCATGATTTTTCGCTGGAAAAGATATGTTTAAAATAGGTATAATTTACGCATGTTAATAAATTTAAGTATTTCAAATATTGTATTAATCGAAAAACTGAATCTGGAATTCGGTGCGGGTCTTAATATTCTGACCGGTGAAACGGGGGCAGGGAAAAGTATTTTGTTGGACGCACTGTCGTTGGCATTGGGGGCACGTTCTGATGTTGGCTTGGTTCGTCATGGGTGCGATATGGCATCTGTGTCTGCTTCGTTTGATTGTGTACCGGAATCAGTAAAATGTGTATTAAATGAATTTGATATTGATTATAACGATGGTCTGATTTTACGCAGAACATTATCAACAGATGGAAAAAGTCGTGCATGGATAAACGATGTTCCGGTGTCTGTAAAAACACTAAAGCAGGTTGGTGATGCATTGGTTGAAATTCATGGTCAATTTGCAAATCATACGCTGTTAAATCAGGCTACTCATCGTGTGACACTGGATTTGTTTGCACAAAATAATATAAATAATTTCAATCAATTATTATTGGATGTTAAAGTTTTGTATAAACAGTATTCGGATGCAAAAAATCGCTTGAACGAATTACAGGAAATGTTGGAACGCAGTGCATCTGAACGTGATTTTTTGGAACATAATGTATCTGAATTACGCAGTTTAAATCCGCAAATTGGCGAAGAAGAAGAACTGGCAACTAAACGTGCTATGATGATGAATGCGGAAAAAAATACTGCGATATTGGGTGATGCAATCAGTGCATTAAATCCGCATGGAAATTCACTGGAATCGATGATTTTTTCTGTTGCACATATTCTTGAAAGAATCAAAGGTGATGAAAATCCATACCAAACACAGATTGATAAGTTATATGATATTGCAGAATCTGTCGCACAAATTTCACAGTCTTTGGAACCAGAAAATACAGATATGGACGATATGGATTCAATCGAAGAACGTTTGTTTGCGATACGTGCTGCAGCACGTAAACATCGTGTGTCTGCTGATGAATTGCCAGAAAAATTAAAGCAAATGGCCACACAACTGGAAACGATTGATAATTCTGATGCGGAATTAAATAAATTGCAGTCGTTGGTAAAAAAATATCTATCTGAATTTAATGCTGCTGCCAAAAGTCTGACAGATGCACGTCGTGCGGCTGCAGATATGTTACGCACTCAGTTGTTGGCAGAATTGCCGGAATTAAAACTGGGGTCCGCAGACTTTGTGTTGGAATTTACAGATACACAACCATCGTCGCACGGGACGGATGATGTTACGTTTATGATAAAAACAAACCCTGGGTCGCCATTCGCACCATTGCATCGTGCCGCATCTGGGGGTGAATTGGCACGTTTGATGCTGGCTATGCGTGTTGTGTTGGCTGGTGCAAACGATACACATACGTTTGTATTTGACGAAGTTGATACGGGTATCAGTGGTGCCACCGCATCCGCAGTTGGCAGTCGTCTGAACCGTTTGGCATCTGCGAATCAAGCATTGGTTATTACGCATTCTGCCCAGGTTGCGGGGTATGCAGATCAACATTTCAAGATTTCAAAATCAGTTACAGACGGCAAAACAATTACAAGTGTATGCAAGATATCAGATGACGAACGCGTGAACGAGGTTGCACGTATAATCAGTGGTGCAGAAATAACGCCAGAATCGATTACAATGGCAAAAACATTAATAAAGAATTAAAAAAACGCCCAAACGGGCGTTTTTTTTATTTTGCTTTACATTTGAATGCTTGTCTTATTTTATCAAAGAACGTTATTTTACCTTGACCACAAGCGACTTTTTCAGCATTTGTATATTTTTCATTCAACGAACTAAAAATTTTATTATAAAGAAGCAATCTAGGATGACTAAACTGTTCTTTATCTTTTGTATATACTACATCGTTGACTATTTTGTTCCCTTTATATTTTATAGTGTAATCAAATTCAAGCATAGCCTCATCCGGGGCGTATATTGGCACACTGTGAAGATGGTATTGCCTTTTAAAATACAACAGTTCTTGTCCCATATCATCAACAACAGTATATTCCATATCAAAAAAATTCATATTACCCTGTTTTTTTGCTATTTTAATACCAGGCAATTCCAACAAACGTTGTAATTCTTTTAGCATATAAAATGTTATTTGTTTGCGTTCCATAGTTAATCTTTTTTTATGATTAAAGCACATAACTTATTATTGTCAAGAAATTATCTTGTTTGAATTTGTTTTTTATCGCGTAATGCCTTTAAAAATGCATCGCCCAAACATTTTGCTGCTTCATGCTGATGTTTATATCTGTGATATAACAGCATATATAAATCACGTTCATTAAAATCAGTTAAATATTCTGCGTTTGTATCTTTTAATGTTACATCTGCGATAACTTTATCACCTTTTATTACCGAATAGCCGACAGAATAACCATATTCATTTGGTTTTGGAAAAAAGCAATTTCTTGTATATGTTCTTTGCACACGAAACAGTTCTTGGTTTTTGTCCTTTTTCGCAATGAATATCATTGTGTCAGAATATGTGCCGTTTGTTTTGTATTCGTACTCAACGCGTACACAATAATCAAAAAACTTTTGTTTTAGTTTTTGTGCAGCAGAATTCCCTAGTCGTTTTTGTGTCATAATTTTAATATCCCGTCTGTAAATTCAATTGATTTTGGTGTGCCACTATCAACACTGCTGATAATATTATTATCTGCATCGCGAACAATTGCGTATCCACGTGATAAAACGCTTTTATAACTAAGCGAATTAAGCATTTGTTCCATGTGTTGTAGTGACTGATTTAGTGTCTGCATACGGTTTTGTAATATGTTTGAAAATCCAGATACAACATCCATTTTTTGTTGGGCGGATACAATCTTGGTATTGATAATCAGGTTTAATGTACGGCCCATGTCATCTAGTCTTTGTGTATGTTCCATAACCAGTTGTTTTGGGCTTTTGATATTAACAGATTCGATACGTTGTTTTGCGTTTATCAGTCGTGTTGTAAAGTTGCCAGAAATTCGCACCCACATATTATCCAGTTCTTGAATCAGCGATATTTTTGTTGGCACAACTGCTTCTGCTGCACCTGTTGGTGTTGGTGCACGATAATCGGCCGCAAAATCAATCAGCATCCAGTCGGGTTCGTGTCCAACCCCTGATATCAATGGTATTTTACTGGCAGCTGCTGCACGTACAACAATTTCTTCGGAAAAGGGCAGCAAATCTTCCAGTGAACCGCCACCGCGTGCAACGATAATCACATCGACATTTTGCATACGGTTAAAGTATTCAATACCGGATGCAACCTCGGCAGCGGCAGTCGCACCTTGGACAGTCGCAGGGTATAACAAAACATGTACAGGAAAGCGTTCACGCAGTCTGTTTTGAATGTCTTGGAATGCGGCACCTGTTGGGCTGGTAACAACACCGATTGTTTGCGGTAATTTAGGTAGCGTTTTTTTGCGTGATTCATCAAACAGACCCTCAGCTGCCAGTTTTTGTTTGCGTTCTTCCAGCATTTTAAGAATTGCACCAACGCCTGCCATTTCAATTTCACTGGCGATAATTTGATAGTTACTGCGGGCAGGGTAAGTTGTGAACCGTCCGGTGATAATAACTTCCAATCCGTCTTCCAGTTTGAAATTTAATGGTGTTCCACGCCAAACGATTACAGATATTGCAGCCCCAGAATCTTTGATTGTCATATAAATATGGCCAGATGTTGCACGTGTAATTTGTGATAATTCACCACGAATTTTAATGCGTGGAAATGCTGTTTCAACAACGTTTTTCAACAGTGCAGATGCATCTGATACACTGAAAATCATATCGTCTTTTACAAAAGGTTCTGGTTTTTGCATCATATTAAGATTGTCTGTCTAAATGTTTTTTTACAAGTCTTATAAACTCTGTTTTATTTGGTGTTCGCATATCTTTTATGGAACGGTTTATAGGTGTGCCTAAATTGTAAGGGACATCCAGTGGTGCGAATTGGTCGCCTGTTGGATCAAATGCTTCGTCAGAGAATTTATTGCGTAAAAAGACCACGGGTGCATGTTCCCATGTTCCTAGTTTTATCGCAGAAGGTTCCCAAACAGATGCTCCACCGTACAATTCATAAATACATATGCTGGATAAAGCACAAAAGCCTTTTGCCCAAGGTGTAAAGCCTTGAAATTGTTGTGTGCCAACAAAACGGTTTCTAAATTTATTGTCTGCATACAGTGTACGCAAGGCGTATGTAATGTCGTGCAAAGTGTACTGTGCATCAAACATCTGTAATGAAAAAGAATCTATAACAGATGCCTGTTTTAACAGTTTTTGTGTTGCTAAATCATAACTCTTTTTATAGTCTTCCATGTCGTTAAAAATTGTATCATAAAATATATTTTGGTTCAATCTGCAATTCTGTTAGTGGGCCGTATTAAGCGTATGCAACAGGTTTTGTTAGTTACTCTTTGGTAATTGGCTGTTCAAAATTTTCATCACATCCATCCCCAGTGCGTGCGTAAAACGCACTGCGGTATCACGTGCATCACGCGTAATCAATGCAGGTCGCCCCATATTATATGGTATTTTTGATGTTTCAAACTGATATTGGTCAAAAGTTAAATCTAATACATGTCCAGTTGGTATATGAACGATATAATAATGTGGCCCATAGGTCCAATTTTCATCAATGTATCGCAGTTGCCAGTGTTCTGGTTTATTCATAAAAGACACAAAACTGACGCTGGATGCCTTGCAAAAGCCACAAGAGTCACATAAAAACTGTTTGTAACCAGTTCCCAGTACAGGTGAAAATGTTGCGTGTTTAACGGATTCTTGTTTAAAACTGTCGCGGAACAGCAAAATAAAATTTTTAACCTGCAAGCGTTCGGTCCTTTCTAAATTCATAGAATCGATTTGCTTTATCAAAGACCGTGTCGCATTTTCAAAATCGCGTTCTTTGTTTTTATTCATTTTTCAGCTCCGTTAATGGCCAGCGTGGACGTGGTGCAACAGGTTCTGTTACAATTTTACCAACACGCCAATTTTCAAGACCTGCCCATGCAATCATTGCACCGTTATCGGTACACAGGTTCATTGGTGGTGCAGCAAACGTCATATTGTATTTTTGTGCCAATAATTCCATTGCAGAACGTATTGCAGAGTTTTTTGCAACGCCACCAGCGACAACTAATGTTTTTGGTTTGGTGTTTTGTACGCGTTCGTCTTTTAATGCGTTTGATAGTCGGTTAACGATACAATCAACCACAGACGCCTGAAAAGATGCACAGAAATCATTTATATATTCGTCTGACAGTGGTTGTTCTGCACGGTCCAAGAATGTGCGTGCCGCCGTTTTAATGCCACTGAAAGAAAAGTCGCAACCAGGCTTGTCACACAAGGGACGCGGAAAATCAAACGCACGTGGATTGCCACTTTGTGCACGCTTGTCAACGATTGGACCACCTGGGTATCCCAGCCCTAACATCTTTGCAACTTTGTCAAATGCTTCACCCGCACTGTCGTCCAGTGTTTGACCAATCATTTCATATTGCCCAACACCACGTACCAGCAGAATCTGACAGTGTCCACCAGACGCCAGCATTAACAAGTATGGAAATTCAACAGATGCGTTTTTGTTTGTGCCATCTGCCAGTGTCGCACATAATCGTGGGACCAGTGCATGTCCTTCCAGATGATTAACAGCAACCAATGGTTTGTTTGTTGATTGTGCAATACCTGTGGCTGCCATCCAACCCACTAATACGCCACCGATTAAGCCTGGACCTGCAGTTGCTGCGATAACATCAATATCGTTAATAGTCTTGCCGGCTTTTTCCAATGTTTGCTTTATAACTTCATCAATTGCTAAAATGTGTGCACGTGCGGCCAGTTCTGGCACGACGCCACCGTATTTTTGATGTTCTGGAATTTGTGAGTATATGATATGCGATAATATATTTCTGTCAGAATCGACAATCGCAGCCGATGTTTCGTCACATGAAGATTCGATGCCCAAACACAGGGTGGGGCGTTCGCTGTGAACGTTGCTGTTTAACTGTCCCATATCTAAACGCATTAATTTGTCATCACTCATTTTATTTTCACCAATGTAATTCCAATATTGTTTTTGTTTTGTTTTTGCTGATTTATATATTCATAGAAATCAACATCAACAACCTGTTTTTGTGCACTGGATGCATGTCTTAGTACCCCGTTTGGTAACAGCAATCCCATATGCACGACTGCTAAATCAGTACCAATCTTATCACGTATTTTTGGATTGTCAGTAATAAACAGTACAATCAGCGTGTCTTTATTGGTGATTTTAGTAATGTTTTCGTATGGAATATATTCCAAGTGTATGGTTACAGGTGTGTGTTCAGTGCTGATATTATGAACAGTTTTAAACCAGTTTTGTTTATCGATTATAACAGTGCGGGTTTTTGTTTGGCTGTATTTACTGCTGATGTTTTCAACGATATCAGAATTATTGGGCAACCAATCTGATTCTATGAAATGATTTCTGGTTAAAAATCCGATTTTTCCGTCATGGTATCTGATGTGATTAAGTGCGTTGATATTGCCATTTGCCAGCACTGTTTCAACAAATGTAGTGCAATCAAATGCGTCAAATCGTATCAATGGGTCACTGTCTGGTGCGATGCCTTCGCCCAGTGGGGAATTTGCATACTGTACGCCTAAAAATTGCTGTCCGCCAGATTTTATGATATCTGACTGGCAGCCGACAAGAAATAGCGATAATATTAATGCAAAACGCATGTTTATAAATTTTCTTTTAATTTAATCCCTGTCTGACACAGTGATGCGGCATCTCGTACAGCCATTTCGCCAGAATCTGGCAACTGTGACATTTTTGTAATGCACGCAACCAGCAAATCAGTATTGGTATCTGTGCCAGTTAATATACGTGCTGCGGCCATACGGCTTTCCGTTGATGCGGCACGCCAATCTTTTAAAGAACCTGTTTCTAAAACGTTACTGCGTTTGGCAAAAAAGAAAGTAACCAATACCAGAATTAACACACTGATACCAATAAACAATTTTAAATATTTTTTAATAAAATCCATATTTCCTCTCCTTTGTTTTGGGGCTAATTACATTTTACCAGCCATACATCATAATCTGGATGCTGTAATGGATTTTGTCCTGGGTCGTTTTTAGTCATCCAGCCACCAAAAACCTGGTTTTCACCATCGAATATTTCTATAAAAGCAAAGTAATCTTCGGCGTCAAATGGGTCAGATTGTTTGCAGTTACGAACGTTTATGTTCAGTTTTTCAAAATTGATACTTTGTCCAACAGGAACAGTTTGTTCAACAACCTTGCCGGCGTCTTTGTTTAAAATACGAATAACGGCGTTTGTTTTTTCAATATACGCATTTGCCATAACGGGCAGGGCGGATAACAAAGTTGCAAATATAATTTTTTTCATACCCTTAATAATACATTCATAGGGTAAAATTGTCAAATATATAGGGTAAATAAAAATCCCACCGAAGTGGGATTTTGTTATTTTGCTGATTTTTCTGCAGATGTTGCTGACAAATCTTCCACGATACGTGCTTTTTTGCCAGACAGACCACGCAAAAAGAACAACTTTGCACGGCGTACTTTACCAATACGGACTTTTTCAATCTTTTCGATTGCTGGGCTATACAATGGGAACTTACGTTCTACGCCAACACCGTATGATTCACGACGTACTGTAAAGGATGCATTATTACCCATACCGCCATCACGTGCGATAACAACACCTTCG
>JAZRGB010000041.1:0-2790 GCA_045643965.1 Candidatus Enterousia sp.
CCGTATTTGGACCAACGTTTACTTTTGTTAAACGTTGTTGCGTCTAATCCGCTGCGTTTCGCAAGTCCTGAACAGGATACTTTGTGATCTTTAGCGAATGAATCAATAGCGAACCAAACATCTGCGTGTGTCATTTTTAAAACTCCTTGGTCTTGTTTGTTGTTGGACACGAAGGAATTATAGACTAGGTTTTTATGTTTTATTTTATACCGTTTTTAGGCTAACCAATGTATAAAAAAAGGACTGGAAACGCTGAACATATATATTTTACAAGACTTTTGAATGTTTGAACTATATTTTTACGGTTATTTTATTCCTAAAAAAATAACCCTTGTTTAGAACTTTTTCCTGTTGTATGGTGAAAAAATATCGTCACAAAAGGAAAATAATGCCGACCATTAAAACAAAAATTGCTTTTTTACGAGAATTATTAGCACTAAAAGAAGTTATTGATCTGGGACAAATTCAAGCTGCAGCGGAACGTAATGGTTTCAAGCATTCTAATATGTCGAAAATGATTTCGGATTTAGAGGCAAGATTTAAAACACGTTTATTAATTCGCAGCTCGGCCGGCAGTGTACCAACAAACACAACACGACAATTATATGCAGATATTGAAAACATATCAAATGCACTTGATAATATTTTCCAAAATATCACAGGCCCCGATGAACTGACTGGTCATATTTCTATTTGGACCGAAGAAGGCTTTGCCGGCAGCCGTCTATTTATGGAATTGTATAAATTATATGCCAAACACCCCAAAATTCGTTTGGACATTTTAACAAATCGCCATATGAATATGTCAAACCCAGATATATCTATACTTGATATACGTTCATTACAAAAATTACCTGGGACCAAGCCATTATTCAAATTTAAAACCAAGACAAAATTTTATACCACACCAGAATACTTACAAAAACACGGAACACCACGCGACATGGAAGATATGCTGGAAAATTTTGAATTATGCGTTCGACAAAAATTCTTGCAATTACCTGAATGCAACTTCATTCTAAAACGTGCAAAGAAATTAAATCTGACAACAGATTCTGCGTCTATTGCATACCAACTGGTATGTGATGGTGCCGGCATATCATTAATGCCAGAATGGTGCACCATGCGTAACGCACGATTGGTAGAAGTTCCAAACATCGATTTTGACTATGAATATATTTTAACAGGAATTGGAAATCCATTAACAATAAAAAGTCCAAAAGTTCAAGCATTTTTAGAGTTCTTTTATGATTTTTGCAAAGAATATGATATTCCGTTAGAAATGTTTGAATAGGAACATAATTCAATATGAATAACGTATTACATCTTGTATAAAAACGTCATAATATCGTGAAAATTTTGGATATTGAAACAAACGCCTAATCAGTAAGATTTATGATGCAATAGATTTTACAAACTGAATAATGCTATCTGAGGCTAAGTGTGATGCAGACTGATAAATCAACCGCCTGAAAGTATTGGAATTCTGGGACTTTGGACTCGCCTTGGCAGTACGACAAAGGCTACCCGTTTTAAAACGCACCAAGTGGTGCGTTTTTTGTTTCCCTGCCCCGTGTCCCCAAAACCACCAAAAACTGTGATGCAAACTGTGATTGCGTGTGGTATAATCTGTGGAGATAAGGATGAAACATGACAGATGAACAGATAAAACAAAGAATCGCACAAATATTAGATATACTGCACGACCCAAAAATCGGGTTCAATGGCCTGTTTAACGATGTTATTGAAGAACATCTGGCAGAATTACGCAAAAAAATCGACCGTAATAAAGACCCCGAAAGATATGTGGCAGAACGCGACAAGTTGCTTGCAAAACTAAGACCAGCATTGGCACCAGAAAAAAACAAAAAAGTTTCCGAAATGGCGACCGCACTGAATCCTGCTATGGCAGATGCGACCTATACCGAGCAAAAATTTGCATTGACTGGTGAATCTATTATGAAAAACCGTCTGTATGTGTCATGCGGTAACGCAGCCAAGGCATTTTGCTATGTCGATCAGCATCTGTCTGATTATATCCCAGGTGCACAAAACGGATTATTAGATACACAAATTATGTTCAGTACTGATCCAGAACATTTGATTGATGGCATGTCAGGTCATACGTTGCCATGTGTTAAAATGTCTGATGGCAAATATCATGCGTTGGATCCACAGATACCAGTGAATAAAAAGAATCAAGAACTGCCATTTATTCAAGACGAAATTGTTGTGGGAGGAAATATAAACCACATACTGCCATCAATTGCAGAAAATGGTCGGCCATATAAAATTATGAAAATTGTAACACCGAAAGAATTGGAGACAACATATCTAGATTTTGGAAAATTCCTTGAAGCAACCACAAGTCGCAAAGGGAAAACTGGCGTTATATGCAAATCATTAAGTGCCACATTAAAAAAATTAAATCTGAAACAATCCCGCAAAATGGGGGCTGCGAAATTGGTGTACGAATTTAGCAAAGTGTATCAAGATTTGCCATCTGACCTTGATGTATTAGTGTATAGCGACAAGGAAAATAATATTGTACCATTCTTTCGGGCACAGCTGAACGGACAATGGTATAACGTACGAATGGACACAGATTACTTGTCACTAAATAGACATGACACTGTTCAAGAGTTGGATTATGGCGGAAGAAAATTACATTTAATTAAGCAATTATCTCCAGCAGAATACATAAAAGAATACGACATTTATATGCAACAACAAGCTATGGCTGCACATTCTGCACAAAAAGAATAACGCAATACCAACTTATTAAAATGC
>JAZRGB010000042.1:0-60431 GCA_045643965.1 Candidatus Enterousia sp.
ACTTCGTTCAACTGATTTTCCAATTCTGTTATTGATTCTTGGGTTGCCAAATCAGCCGAAAAACTTTCATCGCCGTGTACAAATGTTAATGTACCCGTACTTGGATCATATTCAAATTCAACATGTGCGGCACCGCCAGTCATTTCACCAATTTCTTTTTCCAATGCCGCCAGACCCGCCTGCAGGTCTTTGATATCGTCTGTTACACCAGATTGACCAATATTTACATTACCACCAGTTGATGAACCGCCGCCCAATGCACTGGACCCAGCCAAATATTTACCAATTGACAAACGTGGTGCAGTTGCAGAACGTGTCGATGGCGTGCGTAATGACGCACCTGTATTTGTCTTGGCCGCTGTTGTGCCATTGTTGATACGAATCGAACCTGCACGTGCAGCCGTCACCGCAGACCCAGATGTCGCAGCCGCCGTATTCGAACGAACAGATGATGTACCGGCATACGTTCCCGTTCCACCCAACGAACGAACACTGGATGCAGCAAACGATGGTGTCATTATTGACGCACATACAATGCCAACCAATGATGCAGACAAGATGTTAAATTTTGTTTTCATATTATGTTCTCTCTACTCGCAAGCATTATATCATATTTTTGTTTCTGCCAAAAGCCTTTTTTTATTTTTTCCTAACTTTTTTTTAGAAATTATATCTGATACCGATTGACAAAGAATTATCCAAGATTAAACCTGTATCACTGCTGATATCATACGTATTGTTATCAACCTTGTATTCAAAAGTACGTTCGATTTCATTACCCATCAATCCAGCCAAGCGATAACGGATATCTAATGTCAAATTATAATCCAGTTCATACGTATAACCCAACATTACACCCAACATTGGCGAAACACTGCGTTTGGAATTGTCGCCACCATTAAAGAACGCACCTTGTAATTCTGTCTTTGGCACTGCAATACCAACACCGGCACCAACATACAAACCATTTACAAAGTCATAATATCCATTTGCCATTAAATATGGAATTGTCATTTTAAATGTTGTACCAACACCTTCGTCTTCGAACTGACCCAATAAACCCGCTTCCAGTTCTGCACGCCAAAAATATTTAAATGTTTTACCAACAAAGAAATCACCACCGAACACAGATTCAAATGAATATTCATCGTTTGTTAATTCTGCATTATTTGGTGCATCCGTGTTGTATTCGTTTTCCCAACTCATCAAATTCAATGCAACATGACCACCAACATACCAGCCATTTTTTGCCTTGTCTGTATAATCATATGTAACACCATAACCACCATGTGCATCACGCTTGATATAACTTGGGGCAGCGTTTGCCACAGTCGTTGTCAATGCAGCCAATACAGCCAACGAAACTATTTTTTTCATGATATTAATCCTTTCCTTTATTATGTGTGCATTGTATCATAAATCCACAACCTTTCCAAGTGGTAAAAATATGTGTTGACCCAGACTTTTAAATTCACTACACTGCACTTATAAAAGAAAGGAATTAACAATGAAAAAACTTGTAATTTTGGCAATTTTAACAATTGTTTCCGCATGTACACATATCCCATCAGATATTAATGGCGACCAAGTATTCTTTGCATTCGATTCGGCAAAAATTTCTGACGATGCACGTGACGACCTGGAATCTCAGGCATTATATATGAAGAAAAACCCAGATGTAAACATCACAGTTCAGGGACGTTGCGACGAACGCGGTTCAACAGAATACAACTTGGCTTTGGGTGCACTGCGTGCTGGCAACGCTGCACACGTACTAATTCGTGAAGGAATCGAACCAGAACGCATCAAAACTGTTTCATACGGCAAAGAAAACCCACTATACAAGGGTACAGGCGAAAAAGTCTGGGCTAAAAACAGAAATGCAACAACAGTTGTAAAATAAAACAAAAAAAATCCCACAGCCGTGGGATTTTTATTTGACCGATATATAAAATTTTACTATATTCCAAACATGGAAGAAAAGACAGTTATATCATTTGCAAACGTTGCCGCACAATATGATGGCACACCAGAAATCCTGACCGACGTATCCTTTAATATCGGGACCGGTTCTTTTTATTTCTTGTCCGGTGCATCTGGGGCGGGTAAAACAACATTACTACGTTTAATATATCAGTTACATAAACCTGCACGCGGTCAGATTAAACTATTCGGCAAAAATACCGATGATATTTCACGCGATGAAATCACCAAACTGCGTCAAAAAATGGCCATTGTATTTCAGGAATATTCCCTGCTGTCACACCTAAGCGTGTTTGACAATATCGCACTGCCGTTGCGTGTTCGTGGCGTCGCCGAAGATAAAATCAAAAAACTGGTACCAAAGGTGCTGGATTGGGTCGGACTGGGCAAATACGCAGACGTTAACCCGAAATCACTGTCCGGTGGCCAACAACAACGTGTATCTGTTGCACGTGCAATTATCGTTCAACCAACCGTTCTGTTGGCAGACGAACCAACCGGCAACTTGGACGACGAAAACGCATCCAGATTAATGGAACTGTTTATCCAAATGAACAAAATGTTCGGCACAACTATTATTCTGGCAACACACAGTAAAAAGTTAATGGAAACATACAAATTTCCTGTGATACGTGTTGAAAATCATCGCGTTACATTTACTGGAAAATCTGCGTCCCCTGCCCCACAATCCGATTCGGAAAAAAAGGTATGGAAAGGTCCTAAACCACAAAATTATTTCACAGAACTATCTAAACAATTTGATGATATTGGAAACGCATAATGATAAAAAAACCAGTTGTATTTTCATTAATTCGTGAACAGTCTATGTTTATGACAGCAATCATGTCACTGTTGTCTTTCTTGTCGATATTAGCATTGGGAATTTCATTGGCAATCGGCACAGGCGTTATGCGTTGGAACAATCAATGGGAACTGTTCGCAACTGTTCAGGTAACAGACACAAAAAAAGTCGATACAGTCAAAAAAATCATCGATAAAAATTCAGACAAAATCGAATCGGCAAAGCAAATTACAACCCAACAAATGCAAGACTTGATGGCACCATGGGTATCTGGTGGCGGGGCCATAAAAAACTATCTGCCACAAATGTGGGAAATTCAATTCAAAACACAATCAGATTTAAAGTCTTTTGGCGAACAAATTAATTCAGACGCACGCTTTTTAACACACGCCAGTGCATTATCTGCATCAACATCTGCAGGCTGGAAAATGATATTAATGTCATCATTTATATTAATACTGATGTTGGGGGCAATTGGAATTTGTATTTCATATATTGCACAAAATACAGCACTGTTACACAAACGCGAACTTGAAATCTTAAACCAAGTCGGTGCATCCGATAACTTTATTACACGACAAATGCAAATCATCGTCGCAAAGATAAGTGCACTGGCTGCCGCAATCGGTTTTGTAGCCGCTGCACCAATCCTGATGATAATAATATCTACGGCACACAGTGCACGCGTTGGTCTTATGGCCACAATGGGATTAAGTGGTGCTGGCTGGGCAATACTGACATTACTGCCAATCGTAATTATCATATTTGCAATATCTATTACACGCAAAACAACATTAAAAATATTAAAGAACAGTTAAATGATAAAAAATCTAATAACCCCATCTTTCTTGATATTAAGTTGCTTTGTAATCGGTGGAATGTTTTTTAAATCCGCCGCCCCCAGACATTGTGGCAAAATATACGATAATGACAGTATATTTGTTTTAACAGGCGACGAACGCAGAATACCTTTTGCAATCCGTAAAATGCAAGAATACCCAAATGCAGACCTGTACATAATTGGGGTCGGTGCCCCAAATGCTGTACAACTGGACAGACCTGTAATAATCGAATCTAAATCTAAATCCACATACCAAAATGCATTAGCAATAAAAAAAATCGCAAATGATAAAAATCTGGACCGAATCGTTGTTATCACAACCGAAGATCATATAAATCGTGCAAAACACTTGATACACAGTGAATTACCAAATACCGAAATCGTCGCATGCCCTGCAACATTGGTCGGTATGCCACCTGCAAAAAGACTTGAAAGATGGACAACGGAATATATAAAATACATTGTCACAATGATTGGAATCAAAGAAAGTTAAAAAAATAAAGGAATCAAATATGATACGCACAATAATATTTAAAATTGCACTAGGGATTTATTTTACTTTATGGACACCATTACTATTAATTGGTTTAGTATCTAAAAAATTATCAAGAAAATTTGTTTTTGCAGATGCTGCTGGTGTTTTGGTATTAGCACGCCTGATTTGCGGAATCAAATACACAGTACATTATCCAAGCACCGAAGAAAACGGTATTCCAAACCTGCCAAATGGCAATAAACGCATTGACGGCAAATCTATTGTCGCTGCAAAACATATGTCTATATTGGAAATAGCAGTTATATCAAAGGTCATGCCAAACACATTTTTCATCATGAAACGCGAATTATTATGGATACCGATTTACGGTTGGGCATTTTGGCGTTGCGGTATGCTGGGCGTTAACCGTGCCAAGGGAAAAACAAATATGAAAAAGTTGGCAGAAGATGTCGAAAAACGCGTTTTGGACGGATACACATTGGTCATATTCCCCGAAGGCACACGTGCAAAACCAGGACAACACATACCATTAAAACGCGGCTTATTATTATTGGCACACACATTAAAATTACCTATCTTGCCTGTTGGCACAGACGCAGGTCTGTATTGGCCAAAACGTGGCCGTATGAATTCAGGTATGGCAAACGTTTGGTTTGAACCACTGCTGCCATCAAACGCATCACTGGACGAAATAAGCGAAGCAATAAACCGTCACAGTGCGTAACAAACAAAAAAATCCCCACACGGGGATTTTTTTTATTACACTACTTCCATCTTTATTATTTTATCCGGATTTTCAACCTGACCATTTTTTAATTCATCGCCACGTTTAATCTTGTCAACAAATTCCATACCAGATACAACTTGTCCCCAAATAGTGTACTTTCCATCCAAAAATTTACAATCTTGAAAACAAATAAAGAATTGAGAATCCGCAGAGTTCACATCAAACGCACGAGCCATACCAACAGACCCACGCACAAAATGTTCACTCGAAAACTCTGCTGGAATTTTAACACCACTGCCACCAGTACCATTCCCCAATGGACAACCAGTTTGTGCCATAAAGCCATCAATCACACGATGGAAAGTTAACCCGTTATAAAACCCAGATTTTACCAATTCAATAACTCTAGCAACATGTTTCGGTGCCACATTTGGCAAAGTTTCAACAATCACATCACCGCTCATTAGTACAATTTTGATTTGGGCCATACGTACCTCCTTCTTTTTCATTTTTGTCTTGCAAACGCTGCGTCCCTAATTCTAGTCTATAAGACAGCGGCAACTTTGCACCATCCAACTTAACAGCAGATTTATTTGTTGGCAAAATTAATTTTGTTACGCGTGACAAATCAGCATTACTTAATTCGATTTCACCAGTAATTTTACTTAGGTCCAACTCACACGCCGGGAATTTTACCCCTTCGAAAAACGCCCTGTGATACCCAGATGGCAAAACAAGCCTTGTCACACGGGACATATCCGCCCCCCTAAAATTCAAATCAGTAGCGATATTTTCTAAATTTAATTCACACGCAGGAAACACCGTACCAGTTGCATAAACAACCGCTGTTGTCTTTGGCATAACCAACTTTTTTACATACGATAAATCAGCATTATCCATAGACAAATCAGAGAACACATTACTAAAATCTAATTCTGTCGCAGGAAAATTTACATCATCTATACAAACAGAAAACATGTCCTTAGGCAACCGCAGTTTTGTTACACGCGACAAATCACAGCCATACAAATTCAAGCGTTTCGATAAACTGCTTAGATTTAATTCACAAGCTGGGAATTTAATATTACAAAATTCAGCATCCAACAAATTTTCTGGCAAAACCAATTTTGTTACATGCGATAAATCAGCATCTGTTAGATCGAACTGACAAGCACCACCCTTTGCATTACGATTCAGATGTCCAAGATCTAATTCGCATCCCCCCATCTCTGCCCCACTTAAATCTAAATACGTCAAATCTTTTGATAATTTCAAATCTGTTACCAACGACAGATCTGCACCATTTAACCATACTTTTGTTAAACTACTTAAATCTAGGGTACACGCAGGCATTTTAGTTCCACTAAGATCCATTATAGTACACCCATTATTTGGCAACACCAGCTTTGTTACACGTGACATATCCGCCCGTTTTAAAACCAAAGCACCCTTAAATTTATCAAAATTTAATTCAACTGCTGGAAATATCACACCTTCTAAATCCATATTTGTATAATATTCAGAATCATTAAATCTCACAACAGTATCAATTGGCAATTTCAACGAAGTGCCCCCAGACAAGTCCGAGTCTTTTAAAAATAAACTGTTAACAACTTTACTAAAATCTAAATCGCCCTTTAATGTTGCGTATGGCAAAGAAAAATCGTAAAGATCTTTGGGGTTTATATAACAAATCTTTCCATCTTTGAATGATAAAATATGTTCATCGCCAGCATACAATGCCTTGGAACCATCGTCATTTTTCAAAATTCGTACTGGCCGATCCTTTATCAAATAATCGATATTAAACACATTACCACCTGTTACATTACGGAAACGAGACATACCACTTTCATGTTTTAAATCAAAAATCAACCCATTTCCCAACGCAATTTGTGTATTTTTATCAATTTCATAAATCTGCCCATCTTTGACATAAAAATCTTCACTGATATAAACGTTGTTTATTTCACGATAATATTTACAAATCTGATTTCCAACCAGCGTATAACCTGCCCCTAAATCAACCCTTTGCGATGAAAAATCAGCACCAAAATGGTGTTTTATCGCATCAGACAATCCCATAATAATATTATCTGGGTTTGAATTAAATGTGCTATCACAGTTTTGTACAGTGTGATTATATCTGTTTTTTATACTAATAAACCCACCAGTTTTCAAAACCTGAATAGAAATTACAGATGTACCATATTCATCATCACGTTGTGGGGGATTTCCGCGTTTAATTTTATCCACATCTTTACGCACAGCATTAATAATATAATATCTTTTAAACCTTTCTGGATCACGAAAAGTACATATTTCTTCACCAGGTGCATAATACTTTTGTATGGCATTTTGTTTTTCCAACGTATCCGCAATATACGCATCATAACCTGCTTTATCCAGCAACTTAATAGGATCCATATGCACAGCCATTTCTTGGATTGTAATTTGTTTCAATGATACCAAATAGTTCATTATTGGTTCTGCATCACGACCAGCATATTTTACAATCTTATCAATATTTGGAATATCAAAAATACCATTATCATAATTTCGTATCGCCTTGGCAAAATGTTCCCCGTTTTGTTTTTTTATAATATCATACATGCTTTTTGCCATAACACCCCCTTATATTTCCAAGGTATTATATCACAAAGAACAACAAAAATATGAAGATTTTTAATCACACCAACTGTAACGCTTGCCGCCACTGTATGGTCGTGCTAATTTTTTCTTTATTAAAACATCACCTAAATCACGTCCATCAGACAATATTACATTTGCATCTATTCGCCCCAAATATTTGTCATCTTTGATATTCTGCAATTCAACAACCGTACCCGCTGTCAACATTTCCGTAACAAAATCCTTGGCACGATTTGCCATATCTATTTCAGATTGACATACACCATTTATTTCTGGCGTATCTATATTTCTAACACGCACACGAACTGTTATCGTTATATCATCTTCGATTTTTACACCCGCTGCAAATGTATCGCCATCTAATACATAATCAACCGCCGCCGGCACAGCATACACCGCAGAAGATAAACACACACCCAAAGAAAATACAATATACTTTAACACATATTATCTCATTGTTATAAAACGCCCGTTCGGGCGTTTTTTATGGCAATCTTGGCGACCACGTTGGTTCAACAGCATTTATATCTTCGTCCAATTCAATATCATAAATATTTTGACCTGTGATATCAACACTGCGAATATGACTGATACGTTCAATATCATCATAGGCACGTTCTGTTTCATAATAAACCAATCTGCGTGATCCAGGTGCCCATGATGGTGCTTCCATAAACCAGCCACCAGCCAATATCTTCTCGTTCTTACCCTGAGGATTCATAATCCCAACATAAAATGTATCGTCTGCCATTTTTGTAAACGCAATAAACTGACCATCAGGACTCCATGCAGGCGTTGCATATTTTCCATTTCCATATGTTATACGTTTTTCTGTACCCGTTTCCAAGTCCAACACATGAATCTGCTGACGTCCGGATCTATCTGAATTAAAGGCTAACTTTTTCCCATCTGGCGAATAAGACGGACTGGTATTTAATGAATTACCAAATGTCAACTGACGTAATTTCTTTGTTTCAATATCGTATTCATGTATATGTGTAATACCATTTTTTACCAACGACAAAGCAATCTTTTTCCCATCTGGTGAAAAGCGTGGTGCAAAATTCATACCGCCAAACTGCCCCAAACGACGTTGTTCACCTGTTTCCAAATCCAACGTCCACACACTTGGGTCATCATTATAATAAGACAAGAATACAATAGTTCCCATATTAGGCGAAAAATGTGGTGACATAACAAAACCATCTTTATCAGATAAATAACGCAAACCATATCCATCCTGGTCAATAATTGCCATACGCTTATCACGTTCGCCCACAGGTCCTGTTTCTGCAATAAATACTATTTGAGTATCAAAATAACCAATTTCACCAGTTAATCTTTCATATATAGCATCCGCCATAATATGTGCCAAACGACGTGCAGATTTTCGTGAAGAAACCAATGCCTGTGCTTCTATTTGTTCTGCTGCATCAACATCCCAAACAAAGAATTCCAGTTTATAATCATTGTTAGGTGCATTTGATAATTTTGCCTGAACCAACACCTGTGTTTTAATAGCCTGCCACAATTTAAAATCTGGCATATCGCCCATTTTTACATATTCTGGCAACGCATCATGATTCACAATACGAAACAATCCAGTACGCTTTAAATCTGCTTCGACCACTTCACGTATCATAGCAGCATCTTTTGTTTTAACCCCTTCTGTTGTTTCAAACTTTAAAACAGCAACAGAAATTGGTTCTGATGCACCTGCGACAATATCAACCTTTAACTCTGCACGTGCTGGCATAATAAACAATGCACACAACGCCACCACAGATAATACTTTTTTAAACATTATAAAAACCTTTCCTTACTATTTATTCACGACAATTTTAAACAGATAAAAACGAAATTGCAAGCAACACAACCGACCACACAAACCCCAATACAACCGCCATTACAAACGTAAATATATTTGTATTGACAATTGTAAATACAATGGTATAGTTCCTTGTAAAGACTGTGGTATTGTACAAGGTATAGGAGTTTGTAATGCCAAACGTTATGCAACAATTATTTGTAATGAATATTGAATCATTGCTGCGTGAATATGCCGCATACAAGGCATTTAATAAATCAGACTGCGTTATAAACATGCGTATTCCACGTCCAATTCTGGACAAGATAAAAGAACTGGCCGATGCCCAGCATGTACCATACCAATCACTAATATCTTCCGTTCTATTTTCACTGGCAAACATCGAAGAAGGAAAGTAACCTATCCCCAGCACAAAGGAATCCCCATGAACAACAAAGAACAATTCCATGAACTTAATCAAACAAGACAACATGATACACGGGGACAACAACTGGACTTATTCCAACCCAACAAACCATTAAACACAACTGACGAATACTGGTTCTTTTCTGATTTGCATCAAATTTTTGACAGCAATACTTTTCCAATCAACCAGGCCATGGAAAAGACTGCACACGAAAAAATCATATATCCATACAGCGAAAAACCAACAACACAAGAAAAATTCAATTTTACCACCAGTCACTATGACACAATACAACACGCATACAAACTGGACTATCGCGAATTTAAACACGCAACAGATTTAAAATTAACACGTTTTGCATGCTGGTCTTTTCTACATGGGTCACCACAAACAATTTTTGGTCAGGTATATTTTATGTCCCCTGTATTAAATCCAGATATGGATTTCGATGCAATGCACACCATCGCATCAGAATACAAACGCATAAACCTGCGACACAGATTATCACAGGCAGAAAAAATTCTGTCCGGCATTTTGTACGGAAAACACGTTAACATCAAAGATTTTTACAATTCAACATCACTGGCATTATTTAACGGTCTAACATACAACGACATCAAAGAAATACATCATATACCAAACAAACAAAATGAAACACTATTGGATTACATGGGCAGACACACATTACACGCACGTATCGCGGCCCTGTATCGCACATTCGACAAATACAACCACTCTACAAACAAATCAATACTACACTTAAACGAACTATTGTGTAACGAACTGTTCGACAAACGCGTTGCAATGATAAACAGCACCGGCCGACGCCCAGAACAAGACATTTCACAACAACATATCGATAAAGTACAAAAACACCTGAACGATACAGAACGGGCATTTATAAAAAAATATTCAATTCAGAAATTAAGATAAATAAAACAAATAAAAAAATCCGGCATCGCCGGATTCTTTTTTTACCAGTTCTCAAACGCTTTGGACGCACAACCCAAACTACCACCTTCGCCAGCAGCACCCATCAAGAAGGTTAATACCGCACCAACAGCAAATAACAGAACAAACCCAACCAGCAAGCCAATACCCTTTTCTTGAACCTTGGATAATTCAACTTTACCAGCAGAAATAAATTCCCATGCCCACTTTGCAATAATAAATCCGGCACCAATAAACGCCATTATACGCAAAGTAACCAGCAAGCCGCCCAATTCTTTAATCAACTTGCACAACCCAGTATAATCAGCCTTAGCCGCAAATGCAGATGATGCACTTGCAATCAAAGCAACTGCTGCAAAACTAAACTTGTTCATAACTTTTTTCATACAAAACCCCTTTGTTCCTTTTACTGTATTCTATCATAAAATTAACAGCAATTCAAACAATAAAAAACAAAAACCCGCCATACAGCGGGTATTATATTATTTTACAAAAACATATTTTTTTGTTGTCTTTTTTTGACAGCAACCACAATCTGATTTAACAGTCTTTGGTGCAACAGTTGTCAAAACCTGACGTTCTGTACGTTGTACCTGACCTGCAACATCGTTCAAGTACAAATCACGACACATTGTGTTGCGATAAACAATTTCTTTATCTGTGTTCAATTCACGAATATCACTGGAATAACGATATCCCGCTTCTGTTGATGTAAAGATACAATCTTCACCATCTTGTACATAGCGAACATCACCCTTGTAATAATCATAAGAAGAACAACCGGCCAGAACAACCAAACCGAATAATACAAACAAAGTCTTTTTCATTTTTTTACCCTTTGTAAAATTACCGCTTTCTCTGTCCAGCCCCCGATTCGTAATAATTGTTACAAAAATTCCCAGATTGTCAAGAAAAGCACACAAAAAAACAGAAACAAAACCACACAAAATATGTTATAATCCAACCAAAGGGGATTTTTATGAAATATACAGAACTGGGACTGGTTAACACAAAACAAATGTTCGATAATGCAATCGCTGGCCAATACGCCGTACCTGCATTTAATTTTTACAACATGGAAACATTATCCGCAATACTGGATGCCGCACGAACAACACACAGTCCTGTTATATTGGCCGTATCTGAATCTGCACTTAAATACATGGGCGACGATATGTTAATTGGTATGATACGTGGTGCAAATATACAACCACACGAACAAATCGCCCTGCACCTAGACCACGGTGGCAGTATTGACGCATGCAAACACGCAATCGAACTTGGTTTTTCATCAGTTATGATTGACGCCAGCAAAATGCCATTTGATGAAAACATAGAAATTTCAAAAACGGTTGCAGAAATAGCACACAAACACAATGTTTCTGTCGAAGCAGAACTGGGCACACTTGGCGGCATCGAAGACGAAAATACTTTTGGCACCATTGGTTACACAAAACCTGACGACGTTGAAAAATTCGTATCACAAACAAACATTGATTCTCTGGCAATCGCAATTGGAACCAGTCACGGTGCATACAAAAGAAAACACGCTGCCGAAGAATTAAGATTTGATATCTTGGCAGAAATTGCAAAACGTTTGCCAGAATTTCCACTGGTACTGCACGGTGCATCAAACATCCCACAAAAACTAATCTGCACAATCAATGAATTTGGCGGAAAAATATCCGGGGCACTGGGGATTGATGACACACAACTGCGTCGTGCAACCCAAATGAACATTTGCAAAATAAATGTGGACAGTGACCTGCGTTTGGCATTTACAGCCGGCATACGAAAATCATTATTCGAAAATCCAAACAACTTTAACCCACGCGACTATTTAAAAGCAGCCAAACTTGCCATTACACAAACATGTGTCGATGAAATAAAAAACATCATGGGTTCTGATAATAAAATAAATTAGAATGATTTAGATAAAAAGAAATCGGAAATCGTAGTGTACTTAACGCTACATGAGAGTTCCGATTTGTTTTTAGATGAATTATTATAATTTATTTTGCACGTTCTACGTATTCTAATGTTTCAGTATTTACAACAATCTTTTCACCTTGTTCAATAAATAATGGAACTTGAACACGAACACCGTTATCCAAGATAGCAGGTTTTCCACCACTGGACGAAACAGTCTGACCTTTTAATGCGGGTTCTGTTTCTTCAACAGTTGCAACAACTGTTTTTGGCAATGAAATAGATACTGGCTGACCTTCAACAAAATTTGCTTTTACAACCATTTCTGGTGCCAAGAATTTCATCGATTCTCCCAATGATTCAACCGGCATTGTAAACTGTTCATAATCAGACAAATTCATAAAGAACGCATCTGTGCCATCAGCATACAAATATTGACAATCAAAATCTTCAACCATCAACTTTTCAACTTTGTCTTCTGCACGCCAACGATCACCACCTTTGTTACCAGAATCAATATCACGCAAGTCTGCCTGAACAAACGCACCGCCCTTGCCTGGTTTAACCTTGGTAATAGATGTAACAGAATAACGTTTACCATTATGCGAAATCACCCAACCAACACGCATATCATTTGCAATATAAGATGCCATAATAAATACCCCTTGTTTTATTTAACTGTTTGATTATACGAACGAACAAATTCAACGCAAGAACTTTTTATTGTGCATTGCGTTTATTTGCCCAATATCTGTCGATACTGTCCATAATTAATTTATCCGCGGCTTCCCTGTCTGCCCAACCAATAACCTTGGACCATGCATGTGGCTGCAAATCCTTGTAATGCTGAAAGAAATATTTTATTTTTGAACGCAAAATCGCAGGCAATTGTTCGATAAATTCTGTATCTGTATAAAATGGATCAACCTTGTCACGTGGGACACAAATAATTTTTTCATCACCACCCGCCTGATCTTCCATTAACAACGCACCGATTGGACGAACTTCAATTAAAATACCTGGACGCAGTGGTGCATTACAAACAACCACACAATCCAATGGGTCACCATCATCACCCAACGTACCTGGAAAATATCCATAATTCGCTGGATACGCCATTGGTGCATGCAAAATTCTGTCCGCCTTTAACAAGCCTGTTTCTTTATTAATTTCATATTTAACATATCCACCTTCGGCAACTTCGATAATTGCGTTCATTTTTTTTGGCGGCATAGATCCTGGTGCTATTTCATCTAAAATCATATATTCCTCTTTTGTTTGTGCTTTAAAGGGTACCATAAAATTTTTAATTTGCAATTTATTGCCAAAATAAAAACCGCTGTCTGCGGTTTTTATTTTTTTATTTTACATTCTCATCGGCATTAATACATACAACGCGTCTGTATCCTTGTCGGTTGAATTTATCTTTGTCGGTGCCAATGGGTCTTGCATTTCCATCTGGAATTTTTCACCTTCGACCTGACCTGCAACATCCAACAAGAACTTTACATTAAATACAACAGTAAATGACGCATCACCATTATATTCAATATCTAATTCTTGGGTTGCAGTACCAGCATCTGGACTGGACGCATTGATAACCAATTTGTTCATACTGAAAGTCAATTGAACTGATTTTGTTTTATCAACACTGGCCACAGAAACCAAGTCAACCGCATTAATAAACTGTTTTCTATCCAAGATAGCAATCTTGTCATTACCCTTTGGAATAACAACACGATAGTTTGGATATTGTGCATCAACCAATTTGCTGGTCAAAATTGCAGAACCAACTGTAAAACGTGCCTTGGTATCAGACAATTCAATCATAACATCGTCAACATTTGCATCTTCCAGCAATTTAGACAATTCACCAATTACACGGCGTGGCAAAATAACTGCTGGCATCTCTGCACTGCCTGCTGGTGCTGGCATTGCACACAGTGCCATACGTTGTGCGTCTGTTGCAACCGCTGTTAATTTTGCTTCACCACTATCATCAGAAATGTGGAAATAAATACCGCCTAAATCATAACGAACATCATCTGTTGGAATTGCAAACTTTGTTTGATTAATCAAGTGTGCCAAATCACCAGTTGTCATCTGGAATTTAGTAGTCAAATTACTGCCCGCCATTGCTGGGAAATTTTCTGCTGGCAATGTTGGCAAACGAAATACAGCACGACCACTGGAGACAACCAACTGATCACCAGACTGCTTAAAAGATATTTCTGCATCATCTGGCAATTTACGAACAATATCATACAGCATCTGCACAGGAACAGTTGTTTTACCGCCCAATGTAATATCTGCAGCCACATGTTCAACCAATTCTAAATCAACATTCGTAGCAGACAAAACCAAATCATCCGCAACTTCTAACTTAACATTCATCAATATCGGCAGTGTTGCACGCTTTTCAACAATAGACTGCATATGTCCCAGCGCACGTATCAAAACCTGACGAAATACTGAAAATTCCATTATACGCTCCTGTTTCCTTGTACTTATATGTGTGGTTTCCTACACTCGTTGTTCATAGTGTACCAAAAAACACCGATTCGGTGCAAGACCAAAAGAACGCTATTAATTTTCTTTATTATCGACAGGATTTAAAACAGTCCCGATTAATTCAGAAACATCTGTTGCCATCCATTCTGGATCTTCTGAATACGACGGTGCACCTTTCTTTAATGCAGTTTCGCAAGGGTGTGCATCCGCCAACCAATTTTCCAGCAAATCACCTGCAACCAAACCAATACCAGCACCAGCGACCAAACTTAAACCACCTGTTAATGGGGCTAATAACAAACCAATACCCGTTGCAGATGCGACCTTACTTGCCACTGCTGCCCCGCTGACCTTTACATCAGGTTCCGCCAAACTGCCAGTCAATTCAACAGAATTCACAACTTTACCAGTTAAAGACAATTTTAATCCACGTACAGGAACAGTAGTTAACGCCAAATTCATTGCTTCACCACCCAAATCCAAACTGCCAGCCAATCGGACATTTATAGCATTTGTTTCAATTGCAAAACCATTTTGTGTTTCAAAAACACCATCACGCAATTTTGCATTAAGTGCCAAACAAGAAATCTTTATTTGATTATATTTCTTTTCAGAATTAAACAAGTCTTGGATACTATGACGCAAACTGGTTAAAAAATCTGTTCCATACATATATGCAACCAATTTAGAATGTGCATAACCATTGTCCACCGAATACACATACACAGGCCCTGTTATTGTTTGCATAATTTCTGACAAATTTTTTCCCTGTGCTTTGACATATAAATCAATATTAACCGGCAAATCAGAAATAAAATTATTTATATTAATTTCATTTAAAATATCACCAACATAAACATGTTTTCCTGCAAAGGCAATTTCTGCATCCAACACACCTTCAGAATCAACAGTGCCATCTATCCCGAAAACAACATCACCTTCTGCAATTGATAAATTTGAATCTATTCTCAGATTATTATCTTTTACAACCAAATCTAAATTCATATTTTGAATATTTAAATTCTTGTACATTATAAAATCATCAAGTTTGATATTTACATTTACATCCTTGTTGTACACCCAATCACCGAACAGCGGAATATTTTTAAAGACATTTAATTCACGATTTGGCTTTGCTTTTATACGTCCATACATATTTGGAAACAATCTTGCCAATTCCATACGACGTGAAAATATATTTGCATTTATCACAGGAATTGTTTTCGACCAATCAACACTGCCACTTACCGTAAATTCTGTACCATTTATCAACAACGAAGACTTTCTTATGGTTAATTTTTTTCTATCAAAGCCACCCGCCACATTAACATGCATATTATGAACTTCTGGCAACTTAACACCAAAGAAATTTCCAACAACATTAATATTTGGCATATCACCTTTAACAATAAAATCTATTGGTTGCTTACTTGTTCCTTCTAATGCAATATTTGCAATCAAGGCCTGCCCTTTGGTTGAAATAGCAACCTGTACAGGATAAATTTTTCTATCTGCGTTATATTCAGATAACGCAACAATAAAAGGCGACACATCAGTCCCCAGTTTTATCCAACCAGAATATTGTCGTTTATCAGACTCAGGCATCAATCTGACATTAAATCCAGCCAACGAATATTTTTTACCCAAAATATTTGCATTTAATTTTTTGATTTCAACCCCACCCAAACCAAAATCTTTAAATGGATATTTTTCTATTTTCTTTGTATCAATATCTGTTTCTGTTTTTTTATTCAACACTGGCACAGAATATTTGCCATCTGCATTCTGTTCGACATTTATATTAACATTGTACATCTTTACATTTTGAATTGTTGGTCTGTCACGAAACAAAGACAACAAGTTCACACGAACATCAACCCTGTCTGCGATATAAGCATACTTATCTTTTGCCCAATCCGGATTTACAATATAAACCTTATTCAGCTCAATTCTTGGTTGCAAAGAAAAATGCCACGCAACACCACCTTCAACCTGAACAGGCAAACCAGTTGAATCCTGTAAAACAGACACAACGCTGCTACGTAATGTTTCCAGATTCACCTGACTTAACGCAACAACCAATGCCACCACCAGTCCCACAACAACCAAGCAGAACATACGTACAATCGGAAAAAATAAACTTCTTCTTACAATCATGGCAACTTAAATTCCAAGAATTTCATCACTGGCATCATAAAATCTGGAATCGATGCACGCAATGTCATCATACGACCTGTTGATGGATGTTGAAATGTTATTTTATAAGCAAATAAAAACAAATTATTTGTTTGTAACATAGATTGCAAAACTGTATCAACCCGTTGATTTCTGCCGTACAGATCATCACCAACAATCGGTGCTTTTAATGTCAATGCACTATGTAATCTTAATTGATGTGTACGACCTGTCTTTGGAGAAAATTTCACCCACGACAAACTTGACGTAGCATTTGACAGCACTTTATATTCTGTTATTGCACGTTGTGGTCTGGGTCCTGTTCCATTATTCAAACGTGTTGGCTCATCAAACACCTGCCCTTTTAACATAAAATTATCAATTGTCCCATTTTTTGGGTTAACACTTCCATTTAACAATGCCAAATATTCTTTGTGTGCTTTTTTATTTTGAAACGCATCAGACAAAACCTGGGCGGCACGTTGATTTTTTGCAACAACCAAAACCCCACTTGTTTCTTTATCCAAACGATGAACCAAGGAAATTTTATCATACGGGAACAATGCTGCCGCCATCTTATCAACTGATTTTCTGATACCTGTTCCACCCTGCACCGCCAATCCAGCAGGCTTGTTAAAAACAACAATATCATCATCATTGTGAATGATACACTGACGTAATTTTTCTAAGTCAGACAAAGAAAAACAATCACCCGTTTCTGTCTTTTTATTCCGTTCTTCTGCATAAGACATAACTGTTGGCGGAACACGCACTGCATCGCCTGTACGCAAGATTTCTTGTCCTTTGACACGTTTTGAATTCACGCGTATTTGTCCACCACGACACAATTTATAAAATTCACGTTGTGGCATTGATGGAAAATGTCGCAAAAACCAACGCAACAAACGTACACCATCTTCGACTTTTGAAATCTCTATAAAATCCGCCATACAGACGCCTTTTTCTTCTTACTATTCACCGAACACTATCTGTACAGAATTTGTTCCATTTGTTCCATCACACGAACCTGTTGCACCACCCGTTTTTCCATCAGACAATTTGTATCCAACAGAATCAGACCATGCCTTTGCAACCAATGATTTACATTCTGATTGTCCCAATCCATTAATTGTAACAACAAACTGACGTGAATTAGACGGATTTACACCCAATACATAAGAACCACCATATGGGTTTTTATCAGACATACCAATTACACTGAAAATCGTACTGCCATCCATACTTGAAAAATCATCATATTCTGCATGAATATTACGCACCATTGTCACCATCTGAACAACTTCATCATTAACTGCAGTCAACTTTTGCGTACGCATTGCAGTCGAAATCATACCAATTGCCCCAACAGTTATAACCCCCATAATTGCCAGCACACCCAGCATTTCAATCATTGAACGACCAGATTCTTGTCTCATTTTAAACCTCTTATTTGCTATTTATCTTTTTATATTCTATCATAAATGATATGAATATTCAATTTTCTGATTTAATTGAAAACGCACCTGCCGCACCTGGCGTATATAAGATGTACGATACAGACGGCAACTTGTTATACGTTGGCAAAGCCAAGAATTTATTAAATCGTTTGCGTCAGTATATAGATATTTCTAAACTGGAATTACACAAACAAGTTATGCGAACACTTGTTACACGCGTTGACTGGGAAACAGTCGCTACAGAATCAGACGCATTAATTCGCGAACAAGAATTAATAAAAACAGAAAAACCCAAATATAACATTATGCTGACTGATGGAAAAATGTATCCAATGTTGGCATTAACAAACAGCGAATATCCACGTCTTTTAAAATTCCGCGGCAAGATATCACAACGTCGCGATGTCTATGGTCCATACCCATCTGTATCTGCATTAAACGAAACGATAAAAACAATTCAAAAAGTCTGTCAAATCAGAACATGTACTGATACACAAATGCACAATCGCACACGTCCATGTTTGCTGTATCAAATTGGTCGTTGCAGTGGTCCATGCTGTTATCCAGACAAACAAAAATACGCAGAAAACGTTCGTACAGCACGAAAAATTTTAACCGGTGACAGCCAACCAATCATCAACGACCTAACAGAACAAATGCAACAATACGCAAAAAATACTGATTATGAAAACGCTGCAATAATACGCGACAAAATCGCCGCATTAACACACACTTCAAATCGCGGTACACGACAAAAACAGCCGTACACATCAAATATTGATTGGAACAAAAACGTATCAGACATGGAACAATGGCTAAAAATAAAAGTGAACCTTGTTGGCGTATTTGACAACTCTCATCTGTTTGGAAAAAATCCTGTGGGGGCAATGATAACTTTTGGTCATAATGGCTTTGAAAAATCAGGATACAGACATTTTAAACTGCACGATAAAACGCGTGCAGGGAATGATATTGCAATGATGTCTGAATTCATAGATCGTGCAATTTCACGTGGTCCAAAATTAGATTTAATAATTGTTGATGGCGGTCCTGCCCAATGGAATATTGCAAACCGACGTGCAAATGGCATACCTGTTATCGGTGTAACCAAGGGTGTTGTTCGCGATGGCGACGAACACTTTATTATGCCAGACGGCACAGAATATTTTGACATGCCAAAAGACAGCCCATTATTTTTAATGTTGCGTACCGTCCGTGATGAAGCACACAGATTCGTAATCACATATCATCGTAACACACGTGCAAAACAAATGACAGCATCTGTATTGGATGAAATTGATGGTATTGGTCCACACAGAAAACGTGCATTACTGCAACATTTTGGTTCCGTACACGCAATAATGGACGCAGATATAAATGCACTTAGACACGTGCCAGGACTTGGAAAAAACGCAGTAGAAAAAATATATGCCCATTTTCATACAGAAGTGATATAATATAACTATTCATATATTTATAACAAAAGGAGAAATCATATGAAATTTTTTGTAAACTTTTTATCTGCTTTCCGTATTTGTGCGGCATTTGCAATAATCCCTACATTAATGTTAAACATGTATTGGACAACTTTTATATTATATGTATTGGGTGCAGCATCTGATTGGTTTGACGGATTCTTGGCACGAAAATATAATGTTTGCACAAAAATCGGTGGTGTCATGGACCACATTGGCGACAAATTATTAGTCGTTAATACATTTATTATGTTGGCAATCATGATGCCCGTATGGTTTGTTGTTGTTCCTATTATCATTATGATTGGCCGCGAATTGTATATTTCTGGATTACGTGAATTCTTGGGCACACAAAAAATAGAAATGCCTGTACCAAAAGCACGTTTTTCAATGGGCAAAATCAAAACAACATTACAGATGGTATCAATCGCTGCATTTTTATTAATCTTTGTAGTTGGTACAATCATCACTCCAGAATCAGACAGTCGCACATTAATGTATATGATTTACATATTGCCACAGATTGGTATTTGGGGATTGTGGATATCATTAATTGCATCAATTTGGTCTGCAACACAGTACACCATGACTTTCTTGGGGCATTTAAAGAAAATAAAATAAAACATAAAGAAATAAAAAAACCGCCTATACGGCGGTTTTCTTTTATCAACTAATTAAAACCAAGTTTTTTTATCTGATTTCGTTCCTGCAAATTCATTTAATAATTTCTTTTGTTTATCAGATAATTTTGTTGGGATTTTGATTGCAACATCGATATACAAATCACCGAAACTGCCACTGCGACGAACAGACGGCATACCGTGTCCACGCACACGTAACTTTTCGCCGACCTGGGTACCTGCTGGAATCTTGACTGACAACTTCTTATCATCAATTGTTTCAACTTCTATTTCTCCACCCAATGCCAACGTTGTAAAAGGAACATCGACACGCATAATCAAATCATTACCATTACGTTCAAAAACTTTATCTGGTCTGATACGCACATCTAAATAGAAGTCCCCAGCAGGTCCACCATTTGCACCTGCTTCGCCCTGACCTGCCAAACGAAGTCTTGCACCATCTTCAATACCCGCAGGTATTTTTACTTCCAAGGTACGTTGTTTATGTTGCGTGCCAGTACCATCACATTCAGAACACTTTTTACTAATTTTACGTCCCAACCCATTACATTCCGGGCACGGTTCTTCTGTAACAAAAAATCCCTGACGTGTCTGAACATATCCACTGCCACCACATCTACTGCACACTGGTGCTGGCTTACCATCATCTGTTCCATTACCATGACACTTTTCACACACTACATTACTTGAAAATTTAACAGTATGCGTCTTGCCAAAGAAAGCATCTTTTAAATCAATAACAACCTCGTCCAATAAATCACGTCCACCGCGTTGTGGTGCACCACGTTGCGGTCCACCGCCAAATCCGCCACCGAATCCGAAACCACGCATTGCTTCACGCAAAATATCTTCCATACCGGCACCGCCCCCCATATCAAAATGGAACGCACCATTACCAAACGGATTTCCACCAAATCCAGCCCCAGACGCATTTCCTCCTGCAAATGCAGCATCACCAAATCTGTCATACGCGGCACGCTTTTGCGGATCTTTTAAAATATCAAAAGCATTATTAACTTCTTTGAACTTTTCTTCTGCTTCTTTGTTATCAGGATTTCTATCTGGATGATACTTCATAACCAGTTTATGGTACGCTTTTTTAATATCTGCATCGGACGCATCACGTGCAACCCCAAGTACTTCATACGGATTTTTATTCATTTTATAATTCCATGGTAAATTTATCGTTACCAAATATATAAGACAGCAATAAAAAAAATCAAGTCCATAAATTATCATTAGGCTTAAATTCTTTGGGCTTGCGAAAATTTAAAAAATGTTATAATAATAGTGTTGCTATGACAGATAAAAATATAAACACATATGGTGCAGCCGACATTCAGGTTCTAGAAGGTTTGGAACCTGTTCGCTTGCGTCCTGGAATGTATATTGGTGGCACAGATGAAAAGGCGTGGCACCACCTACCTATTGAAATTATGGACAACTCTATTGACGAAGCCGTTGCCGGTTTTGCCAAGAAGATTACAGTACATTTAATTGATTCTAAGACCATTGAAATAACGGACGATGGCCGTGGTATTCCTGTGGACGAACACCCAAAATACCCTGGCAAATCCGCTTTGGAAGTAATATTGACCACACTGCATTCTGGTGGTAAATTCAATAATAATGTTTATAAAACCAGTGGTGGTTTGCACGGTGTTGGTTCCGCTGTTGTAAATGCACTATCATCAGAAATGATTGTTGATATTGCACGCGATGGATACAACTGGCATCAGACATTTTCACGCGGTCTGCCAACCAGTTCAATGCAACGTATGGACGCAACCAAGGCACACGGAACAAAAATTCGTTTTACAATTGATGATGAAATCTTTGGTGCAAACGCTGTATTTAAACCAATTAAGATTTATCGCATGGCCCGTGCCAAGGCATTTTTATCACGCGGCATAAAAATTGACTGGCAATGCAATCCAGATTTATTAACCGAAGATATGAACATTCCTGCAACTAAAACTTTCCATTATCCAAATGGTGTTGCAGATTTCTTGGCCGAAAAAACAGATTCAAAACCACGCATTTTACCACGTATATTCAGTGGCAGCGTTGATTTTCCAGACGACAGTGGTCGTGTAGAATGGGCATTAACATTTTTAACAGATGAAAATGGTGCCGCATCTGATGATGGATTCTTTTCATCTTATTGCAACACAATCGCAACAATTGATGGTGGCACACATGAAACCGGCTTTAAATCCGCAATAACCAAGGGGATTAAAGCATATGGCGAAAAGGTAAACAACAAAGCAGCATCAACAATAATTGGCGAAGACGTATTTGATTCTGTTGCTGCAATTGTATCCGTGTTTTACAAAACACCACAGTTTTTAGGTCAAACCAAGGAAAAATTATCAAATCCTGAAATTGCACGATATACAGAAAACGCATTACGTGATCCATGGGAAATGTTCTTGGCATCTGACCCAAAGACTGCAAACGCATTGTTAGATTTTGTAATCAACCTTGCAAATGCACGTATCAAAACAAAACAAGTCAAGGACGTTGCACGCAAAACACCAACAAAAAGAATTCGCATGCCTGCAAAATTGGCCGATTGTTCAAAACACGGTATTGCCGGCACAGAATTATTTATCGTAGAAGGAGAATCTGCTGGTGGTACCGCAAAGCAGGCACGCGACCGTGCAACCCAAGCAATTATGCCATTACGTGGCAAGGTTTTAAATGTTATATCAAATTCAGATGAACGCTTTGGTGCAAACAAAGAATTAAATGAACTGATTGATATTATCGGTGCCGGCACTGCCAAAGACTGGAACGAAGACAAACTGCGTTATGAAAAAATTATCGTCATGACCGATGCTGACGTTGACGGCAGTCATATTGCATCATTGTTGATGGCGTTCTTTTATCAATACATGCCACAATTAATATATGGCGGTCACCTGTATTTATCTTGTCCACCATTATATAAACTGACATGTGGCACAGAATCTATCTATGTTGACAGTGACGAAGAACTCGAAAATCTGAAAGCAACAAAATACAAAAACAAACGCGTTGAAATTTCTCGATTCAAAGGGTTGGGCGAAATGATGCCAAACCAGTTAAAAGAAACAACAATGTCACCAAAGACACGTCGTTTAATCCGTGTTGACCTGCCGCCACGTACAGACGAAGGTGCCGAAGACACAGAAAAAACACGAACTATTGTTTCAGAGTTGATGGGCAAAAAACCAGAATTTAGATTTAAATTCATAACGGAACACGCCCAATTTGTAAAAGATTTATTTGTATAAAAAAACGGATATTTTATCCGTTTTTTCTTTCCTAATGCTTGACAGTCTTATTTTTTATACTATATTTTCGTTCGGACAAAAAAATAGAAATATAAAATGATAAACAATATACCAGACGGTCACATTAGTAAAAAAAAGAAAAATACATACACTGTCACACTTAGTCTGATGATAAATATGGACTTATTTTCCGCATGCAAATACACACCAATCGCATTGATAATGGTAAACGGAAAAAAACAGATGAATCAATCTGGCTGGATAAAATCCCGCGAATTTCCAAATCCCTGTGCCAACGAAATGGCAAAAAACCACAAGGCAACGGTTGATAAAATGGGACCAAAAATCGCAACAACAATTATCGAATATCTGGACAAAGAAACAAATAAACCCGTTGTTCAATTATATCCAGAATCAATATATATATTCCCTGAATATGGTGCAGAATATAAATCACATCTGAATCATGCCACGCGTCGAGATTTGAACAAAGAAATCGAAAAACGCATGCGTTTGCTAAACACAATTAGCCGATAGAAAAATAAATTAGAACAGTTTAGATAAAAAAAGTGCCGGCAATGTAGTGTACATGACGCTACATGAATTGCCGACACCGCTTTTAGATGAATTATTATCAGCAGATTAAAAAATAAATTAGAATGATTTAGATAAAAGTAGTGCCGGCAATGTAGTGTACAGAAGTTACATAAATTGCCGGCACCGCTTTTAGATGAATTATTATAATTTATTTTTAGTTCAGTGGTGCACCCCAATGCTGCTGTATAGTTCTTTCTGTATCCATTGGACTAATCAGTACTTGTGGAGTCAAGATAACAACCAAAACTTCACGACTTGCAGCAGATTCACGCGAACCAGACAATGCCATAAAGTCAGGATCACCCAAGCCATAACGCGTATCTTCGTTCTTTTGCTTTTCAAATCCAGATACCACCAACATTTGACCAGATTCCATAATAACTTCTTGCATAAAGCTACGTTCTTCTACTTCTGGCAATTGCAATGTAACTTCACCGATTGTCTGTGTGGACATACGCAACAATTCACGAACAGACATACGGAACAACAGCAAGATACGACCATTTTCTAAAACATTTGGCAACAATTGCATTGTAAAGCCTGTTTCCAAATCATCTTGGTCAACGGTACTTGATTCAACAGTTGTAAAGTTTCTTGATTCGAAACGTTTGATATACCCTGTTGTACGTGTATTGCTGACCGGTGCAACACGATTTGAACGTGTTGTAACACCAACATTTGTTACCAACGATACCTTGCCCTGCTTTGCCAAAGATTGAATCAACGCATTTGATCCTGCCGCACCCGACAAAGAACCATTCATAATATCATTTTGTGTATACGCACCTTCAACAACTGTACCACCTTCGGTATGTGTCGCACCTGTCAATGCAGATACAGCATTTGATAATACTGCGATATTCATTGAACTTGCTTCTGTAGATGCCAAGTTATTTTTTGGGTTCGCAACAATATTCAAACCAGCTGTTGAATTAATCGCGGCCGCCAAATTCAATCCGAACGCAGAATCATTAGAAATTGTCACTTGCAAAACTTTTACATCAATTGTAATTAACTGTGACAATCTTTTGTTTTGGCGTTCGATATATTCACCCACACGTGCCAATACTGATGGCGATGCCGTAACAGTAATTGTTCCCAAACTGCGAGAAACAGTAAAATCAGCATTATCACTGTTCCCAATAATAGAAGAAATTGCTTTTTCTACTTCATCCCATTCTTTTAATGTAGATTCCAAAGAAACTTCATTTGAATCATCTGTTGATACAGATGTCTGGTATGCAACTTCTGTTCCCAATGCATACAATGTAAATGTCTTGGTTTCTGTTTCATAGAAAACGATTGAACTTTTATCATAATACCACAACAAATCTAAATCAGTTGCAACCTGTGACAACAGGCCAGACAATTTTCCAGTATATGCAACATTAACCAACTTTTTCAATTTTTCTGCAGAAATTTGCCCATCGATTTTAACTGGAATACCAGTCACAGAATAAATGTCATTTGCCAAAACCTGTAATGACACTGGTTCATTTAATAAAATTGTAACACCTGAATCCGTTTCAAACGCAGATGGCAAATTATTACGATGTTCCAACACAACAGATTTATTACCCAGCCAGACACCTTCGGACATAGAAACAGTATCACCCGTTGCAACCTTGGCCCGTGGATTTTTTGCCATTTCAAAGGCATCATACGCATTAATAAAATCTTGATCAACAGATGCCGCAACCTTGGCAGATTCTTTGGTTGCACAGCCATTTAAACCCGCTAGCACCAAAGCACACATTGCAAATATTTTTACTGGCTTTATCATATTTATATTCTCCTACGGCATACGATATTTAATTATTCTTCTGTTGTTGTAATTAACAAAACTCTATTTCCCTTATAGAACTTTGCATAAGGAACTGGTGTTGCACGACCAAAGTTACGAACCAATGCAGACGCAACGTCAACAAAACGACCTTTGAATACTGCACTGGCTTCGATTGGATATTCACGAGATGTCGCCCAAACCAAATCCCAACCTTCTTTATTGCACCAGTTCTGCAAAACTTCACGCAATGTCTGACCATTTGCAACAACCCAAGAACGAACCTGATCTGTTACAACAGCCGGTGCTTCAGCATCTGCAGATTCAGCAACTTCAATTTCAGTTTCCTCTTCTTCTACTTTTGTATCTTCTGTAACATTTTCAACTTTCATACCCATTTTAACTGCGAACGCTTCATAACCATCTGCATATTTACCACAGTTCTTACGACCACTGCGAGACACAGTCAAAACATTACCACCATCATCTTCTAAGACTTCACGATCCAACAATGGCATTTCTGATTCGTCGTTACATTCATCTCCGAATCCAACAGGAATCTGGGTACCATACAACATATTTGCACCACCAGACCATTCATCACCACGCGCACCCAAATTGAAATTATTTTCAACGACTAAATCTGTACCAATTTTTGAAACGATACGAATATTATCACTTTGCTTTTTCTTGGATGCAACACCACCTGTACAAGACACTTCAACATCCGCTTCAGACCCAGCCAATGGCCATGCAGGAATTTCACTGTACGTTTCAACTGTTTCAACAACATCATAGGTTGTTGTATCAACCTGTTCCCACTGTCCTTCGTCAACGATTTTTTCTTGTTCATAAAAAACCTCTGACGTGACGACTTGTGGCAGATTTTCCGCAGCAAAACAATAGCCCGCAGCGGTTGCAAACATTGCACAAATTAAGATTTTGCGAAACATACTAAGACTTCCTTTCCCTAAAATATTCCTTTAATTAATTGTTATTATAACAATTTGACCGAATCTGTGCAAGACCTAAAACACACTAAATATAACTAAAAACATATATTCCAATATAAAATCGCACGAATCGCAAAAAGATGCTATACTATCCTCGAAAAACATTAACTTTATAGGGGTATATTCATGCAAAACACAGTCATTTTCATAACACTGGGAATTATATTAATATTGACAATCAGCGGAATTCTATTCGCACACGCAATGAACAAACGTATTTTTGCAATCACAAAAGCACTAGAAATGCAACACAGTCTGATTATGAAAATCCAATCTGTATTAAAAAACAAATCCGCAACAAATGCCGTTGCCGAAAACGCAGAAATGATTTACCAAGATTTATTACAAAACCTGATACCAATTATGGCCGCCGTTGATATCATGCCACGCAACACAGCAGAACACCCACTTTGGCGTGCACTGGGTGGTATAATGGACGAATACGCAAAAAATCCATTTACATTGGAAAAATTACGTCGTTGCATAAAACTAGATTCCGAAGTTGCACGTAATATCGACAATTATATGCATCGTGCAGACACATTTCTGCATCACTTAACAACTACAGAAACAGATGGATTACTTGCATCAACATTTACAGATGGGTTACTTGGTCAATCATTAACATTCTTTGCCCAAGCAAAACAACTTGCATCACAAAGCAACTAAAACATATGACAAAACTATCCGAACAACTTATTGTCGAAATATCAAAAAAACGCGAAGAACCGGATTGGTTACTACAGTGGCGACTAGACGCGTACAGAACATGGACAAAAATGTCTGAACCCCACTGGGCAGAAATAGAATATACACCTATCGATTATGATTCTTTAAATTATTACAACGAACCAAAGCCTGTTGATAATTCAGACTTGTCACAAATATACGATAAAATGGGCTTGCCTGAAAATGAAAAGAAAGCATTACTGGGCATGGCAACCGACACCGTCATCGACAGTCGTTCCGTTCACACTTCTTATACATCAGAACTTGAAAAACACGGTATAATATTTTTACCATTTTCAGACGCTGTAAAAAAACATCCAGAACTGGTCCAAAAATATCTGGGCAGCATAGTACCAAAAACAGACAATTTTTTTGCCGCACTAAATGCTGCTGTTTTTTCAGACGGCACATTTGTATATATTCCGCCAAACACAAAATGCCCGATTGATTTAGCAAGTTTTTTCAGAATCGAAACAGCAAAAATCGGTCAATTTGAACGCACTTTAATAATCGCAGATACAGGTTCGGAATTATCATACATGGAAGGTTGCAGTGCCCCACGTCGCACAAACCATCAATTACACAGTGGCGTTGTTGAAATTATAGTCTGCAAAGACGCAACTGTAAAATACGCAACTGTTCAAAACTGGTACGCCGGCAAATTTGACGGCAAAAAAAATATTGGTGGCATATTAAATTTTGTAACAAAACGTGGACGCTGCGATGAAAACGCAAAACTTTTGTGGACCCAGGTCGAAGTTGGTTCAACACTAACCTGGAAATACCCATCTACAATATTAACAGGCAATAATTCGTTCAGTGATTTTTATTCTCTGTCCATCACACGTGGGGCCCAAATGGCGGACACTGGCACAAAAATGATTCATATTGGAAACAACAGCAAATCAAATATTGTTTCATACGGTGTTGCAACCGATATATCACAACAAACATTTCGCAGTCTTGTATCTTTTTCCGGGAACGATTGTACAAACGCATCAAAATGCGACAGCAGATTAATTGACGATACCGCAGTTGCAAATACCCTGCCCCGAATTATACACAATGGTTCAAACAACAAACAATCCCACGAAGCATCAACTGGAACAATCGACGCAGCAACATTAAATTATTTAAACATGGCAGGAATTGAAACAGACACCGCAATCGCACTTATAATTGGTGCAACCGCAACACCTGTACTTTCAAGATTACCAATGGAATTTCTGGTAGAATCAAAACAATTAATACAAATGGCATTATCAAAGGATTAACAATGCTTGAAATAAAAAATTTAACAGTAACATTATCAAACCGTGAATTATTGAAAAACATATCATTAAAAATTGATAGTGGTTCACGCGTTTTATTATCTGGGCATAATGGTTCTGGAAAATCAACACTTGCGAACACAATCGCAGGAAATCCGTCGTACACAATAAAATCAGGCAATATAATTTTCGACAACAAAGATATAACTAATGAAAACACAACAACCCGTGCATTAATGGGCATATTCTTGGGTTCACAACACGTTCCAGAAATACCAGGTTTAACAATACTTAGTTTTTTAAAACATTCTTGTGTTGCACACACACATTTTAAATCAGGTCACGATTTATCAATGGGCGAATTCTTGAAAAAAATAGAATCCGCACGAACACAATTAAACATACCACAACAATGGTTAAACCGCAGTGTTAACGTTGGTTTTTCTGGTGGCGAAAGAAAAAAGATAATGTTATTACAACTGATAATGACACAACCAAAACTTGCTATTCTGGACGAACCAGATTCTGGTGCAGACAGTCAAACACAACAATTAATTGCAGACACAATCAACTCTATGCCAAATACAACATTTTTATTTATCAGTCATCAGCAATCTTTTACAGACATGATTTCACCGACGGACACAATTACTTTATCTGATGGACAAATTGTGATAAAATAAGAAACACACAACACCAAGGAAAGGAACACAAATGCAAAAGACAACAACATTGTTAACATGGTTATTAAAAACACCTTTTAAATTTGCCTTGATTTCATTTATAACATCTATACTGGCAATTATCATATTTTCGTTGATATTTTCTAATAATACCACATCTGCAACACCGTTATACATACTGTTAACAATCGCATTTGCAATCAGCACATATTTCACAGTTCGCAGTTTACCAAAGCTAAAAATGGATCGTCCATCTTTTGTCGCCATACACAGTGCACAAACATTACTGGTTTTTTTATTATTCACTGCATTGATATATATTTTAACACACAATCAACAGACATTAATGTTTCGCTTAATGACGTTTGATTCCAGTCATCCAAATATATTTATGTTTATTGTTGTACTTATTTCATTATATTTATTGTTTTTATTGGGAACTGCGGTTGTTAATTTTTATATAAAAATCTGCCGCATACAGCAGTTTAACATACCAACATGGAAAATTATTTTCAGTTTTCCTTTTGGTTTCAGCATGTTATGGGTCCCTGGATATTTACTGGATACAAAACCCGTTAAAACACCATCACAAGAAATCAAATCAAAAACATATTCAAAAATAATTAATTGGGTGCTGACAAATAACATAAATACAGTATGTGCATTTATATTTATCACATTATTATCTGGATTCTTTGTTGGTATGGCACCAATGCTGTTGACATTTATCTTGGCAATAATATTTGGATTATGGTCAACCCAAACTGGTGCAAAAAAGTTTGAAAAACAAATGAACAAAACATATTCAACAACCGCCATAATAATAAATATCGCAATGATTATTATCCTCAGTTGTTTTTATGCATTGGCACCAAAACCAAATGTACACATTAACATAACAGAATCTGAAATCATCACAACCCAAGGACAATAAACATGAACGGAATCGTCATATTTGCAGGTCTTATATTATTTTTATGGCTGGGGCGTTCTATATTGATACCATTACTGGTGGCTGCTTTTTTATGGTATTTAACAAACGCAATTTCTGATTACTATCGCAAGATATTTCCATATAAAAACCCGACCACAAAATCAGAAAAAATATATTGGCATATCTTTAATTGGATATCTAATATTGCCAGTCTTGCAACAATCTGTTTTGTTATATACTTATTCATCACACAAATCAAACCAATGTTTTCCGAACTGGCATCTATATTACCAGCAATCCAAGAAAAATTAACTATGTTTGGTGCATACTTATCAAATTCTATCGGTTTTAAATTTGATGCAAACATGATACCAAACATCACAAAAATTGCGGCTAATATCGGTGCATCTGTTGCATCTGCTGCAACGTCTATGGGAATGGTTTTTGTTTATATGATATTTATGTTCATTGAACAAAGTACATTTAATCAGAAATTTTCATCACTGTTTTCTAATAAACGCCAATATAAAAAATCTCGTTTCATATTGGACAGTATTGATTACAACATGAAAAAATACCTGTTTGTTAAAACTGCTATTTCTGCAATTACTGGTATCTTGTCATTTATATGGTTGCAATTGATTGGCGTCGAATTCGCCAGCGTTTGGGCATTCATTGTATTTATAACCAGTTATATTCCAACGATTGGTGCAATTATTGCATGTACATTACCAATTTTGTATTCATTAGTAATGGCACCAACACTGCAACAACCAATATTAACAGCTATTGGTTTAATTACATTACAAATACTGTTTGGAAATTTGCTGGAACCAAAACTAACAGGGAAAACATTAAACATATCAACGCTGGCAATATTAATAAATTTAGTATTCTGGGGTATGATATGGGGCATCGCTGGAATGTTCTTTAGTGTACCAATGTTGGTTGCAATATATATCATCTGTGCCCAGTTTGATTCAACACGTTGGGTCGCTGTATTATTATCTGCAGATGGCAATATTCCAGAAAAAAATGAAGATTAAAAAAACGGGTTTTATGCCCGTTTTATTATTGCTATTGCATTTTCTAATATCACACGTGCTGATTCTGAATCCAGCCTTTGCTTAATATCACGCACCCTGACCCGTCCCATAGATTCCTGGGCAGATACAGATGTTAAATTTTCTTCGATAAAACAAATTGGCAAATCTGTTTTTACTGATAATTCATCTACAAAATCACGCACCATCTTTGTTGTATCTGATTCCGACCCGTCATTTCGAACAGGCAAACCAACAACAATTGCCACCACTCCTTCTTCCATCGCAGTCTTTGCAACAATATCTGCATGACATGTTGCACCACGCGACATCTGAATTACAGGTCTGGTAAAAACAAAATCACCAGTTGCATCAGACACAGCAAGCCCAATTCTGGACAAACCCCAATCAACCCCTAAAATACGTCCCACACGTGGAAAAGCCTTGAAATCTGGCAAAATCATTGTATAATTCCTTTACTTTATAAATATAGGATTGAAAATGGCATTTAGCAAGCAACAATTACAAAAATTCGCAGATTTAATTCGAATTGAAATATCTGATGAAAAACTGGCAGAAATGAACATTGATTCAGTTGTCGAATGGCTGGATAAATTACAACAAATCGATACGACTGGTGTAAAACCGTTATTAAACCCATCTGAACACAAATTACCACAACGCCCAGACGTTGTAACAGACGGTAATATTCGTGATTTGGTTTTGGCAAACACACCTGATAATGCCGGCACATCACGCGGATATTTTGCAGTACCAAAAGTTATGGACGGAGAATAGTATGTCAAAAAGACAGTCTAGAATACCTATAAAATTTATAATACCGGATCAATATGACAACTTTATGTCCACATATGTAAATCTGGGCTATGTATCACCTGAACAGGCACAAGAAATAATAAACCAATTCAAGACGCATAAACCTGCTAAAAACGCATGTCTTACAGATTTAAATATAACACTTGAAGAATGGGTATATTTTGGTCGTCCTAATGGCGAACATACTCACTCACTTGAAATATCCGGCATGTTTTACCCAAACAAAATGCCACAATGTACCAAATGCATACCTTCAGACATTGCCAAGATAAAATGTTGTGCAAGTAACCTGCAGACAGGAAAGTGCAAGGACAAGTTTATTAAACAAACATTGGGTGCAATATTGTTCCCACAACACTATGGAAAGAAGAAATGATAAACCTGACGATAGTTGAAGCCTTAGAAAAATTAAACAGTGGTGAAATCACATCTGTTGAACTGACACGTGCATATTTAAATCGCATTGAACAATACGGCACTGATTTAAACTGTTATATCACTGTCACCCCAGAACGTGCAATGGCAGACGCTGCTGCATCTGATGCACGACGTGCATCTGGAAACGCATTACCACTGGACGGTATTCCAATGGCAATGAAAGATTTATTTGCAACACGTGGGATTCGTACAACCGCTGCATCACGTATGCTTGAAAATTTTGTACCAGAATACGAATCGACTGTTTCACAGAATTTAATCAACGCAGGTACAGTATTACTGGGCAAAGCAAACTTGGACGAATTTGCAATGGGAACTTTCAGCAAGACCAGTTTCTTTGGTGCACCTGTTAACCCATGGCAACTGGAAAAACATTTAACTGCCGGTGGTTCATCTGGCGGTTCAACATCTGCGGTTGCTGGTGGTTTGGCATTATGTGCAACCGGCACAGACACGGGCGGTTCAATCCGTTTTCCAGCTGCAATTACAGGTATGGTTGGCATGAAACCAACATACGGTTTGTGTTCACGTTGGGGCTGCGTTGCATTTGCATCTTCATTGGACACCCCAGGCCCAATCACACGTACAGTTGACGATGCCGCATTAATGTTGTCATGTATGGCAGGACACGATCCAAAAGATTCAACCAGTGCCAAGAACGGTTTTACATGTAACGAACCATTAAAACCAATCTTGGGCGAAGGTAAAAAATTACGCGTTGGCGTTATCAAAGAATTTGCAGATGTTGAAATTTCATCTGACATGAAAACATTATTTGAAAAACGTATCGCAGATTTAAAATCTATGGGTGCAGAAATTATCGAAGTTTCTATTCCAAACATCTTGGACGCATTGGCTGCATATTACATCATCGCCCCAGCCGAAGCATCATCAAACTTGGCACGTTATGACGGTATGCGTTATGGTCTGCGTGTCGAAGGCAATGATTTAATTGACACATACAAAAAAACACGTGCTGCCGGTTTTGGCGACGAAGTACAACGTCGTATGATTATTGGGACTGCTGTACTATCCAGCGAATCATATGATGTATATTTCATGCAGGCTGCCCGTGTACGTCGTATGATTGCAGACAGTTTTAATTCAGCATTTGAACAATGCGATTTAATCGTATGCCCTGCATCTGCAGGTACTGCAATGCCATTGGACGCATCGCTGTCACCATTGGAATTCTATGCATTGGATTTATTCACAGTTGCAATGAATCTGGCTGGTGTCCCTGCATGCAGCGTTCCATGTGGATTGGCACAAAACGGTTTACCATTGGGAATGCAAGTTGTTGGCCCACGTTTCGCAGATATGCATGTTTTACAATTAGCAAAGCATATCGAAGCAGCAGCATCTGTTGACAACCGCCCAACAACAATTATGGGAAAATAAAAATGAATCAAAACATCATCTCTTTGACAATAAAAAAATCGACCGCAACGGCCGAAAGAAAGGAGATGATGGTGGCTAGGGACGGAATCGAACCGCCGACACAGGGATTTTCAGTCCCTTGCTCTACCAACTGAGCTACCTAGCCAACGCGGAACAGATAATAAGACACAAAAAATAAAAAAGCAAGGGAAAAAGAAAAAATGTTTACAATAAAAGGCAAAACAGGCGATTGGGAAGTTGTAATTGGACTGGAAACACATATCGAAGTGTTATCTAATTCAAAATTATTCAGTGGTGCATCTGCTGACTATAACCCAACAGTATCCCCAAACACACAAGTTTCCATGGTTGACGTTGCAATGCCAGGTATGTTGCCTGTATTAAACGAACACTGTGTTGAACAAGCAATCAAATTCGGTTTGGGTATTAACGCTGAAATTTCACGTCACAGTCGTTTTGCACGTAAACAATATTTCTACCCTGACCTGCCCCAAGGTTATCAAATTTCCCAACCTGCTGACGAAGCACCTGTTGTTGGTCGCGGATGGGTTGAAATTATGAGCGATGACGGCAAACCAAAAAAGATTTTCATTGAACGTGCACACATGGAACAAGATGCTGCAAAAAACAAACATGATATGCATCCGACAAAATCATTCGTTGATTTTAATCGCACCGGTGTAATGTTGCTGGAAATCGTTACCTTTTTGGACACAAAAAATCCAGAAAACAATTCTTATATTTCATCCCCAGATGAAGCAGAACGTTACCTGCGTGAAATTCGCGAAATCGCACGTGCACTGGGCGTATCCAAGGCAAACATGGAAGAAGGTTCAATGCGTGCAGACGTAAATGTATCTGTACGACCAGCCGGTTCAACAGAATTCCGCACACGCACAGAAACGAAAAACATGGTATCATTTAAATTTATTAAATCTGCCATTGAATATGAAGCACGTCGCCAAATCGAAATATATGAAAACGGTGGACAAGTCAGCCAAGACACCATGCGATATAATCAAGACGATGGTACAACATCTGTTATGCGTTCCAAAGAAGACGCACTGGATTACCGTTACTTCCCAGATCCAGATTTGTTACCAATCGAAATAACAGACGAACAAATTGAACGCATACGCAAGAACATGCCAGAGTTACCATCTGCGACACGTGCTCGCTATACGGCGGAATTTGGCCTGTCTGAATATGACGCTGCCAGATTGACAGAAAACACAAACATTTCACGCTGGTTTGACACTGCTGTTAATGGTAACAAACAACATGCAAAATCAATCGCAAACTGGATGATTTCTGAACTATTTGCACACCCAGAAAACTGGGATGAAAAAAATGAAAAATCAGGCATCGTTGATGAAATGCGTATCATCACACCATCTGATATTGCACAGTTGGTTGAAATGATTTCTGAAAATACAATTAACGGTAAACAAGCAAAAGAAATCTTTATCAAAATGCTGGATGGCGAATCGGGAACACCTCGTGAAATTGCTGATAAATTCGGCATGAAACAAATGACAGATACTGGTGCAATCGAATCGATTATTGATGAAGTTATTTCCGCAAACCCATCACAGGTTGAACAATACAAATCTGGCAAGGTTGGCCTGTTGGGATTCTTTGTTGGTAACGTAATGAAGAAGACTGGCGGCACCGCAAACCCAAGCATAGTTAACGAAATGTTACGTAAAAAATTAGCATAAAAAGGATAATAAAATGACAAAAATAATAGCTATCACAGAAAACAATCATGTCACAGGCGTTGTATATGGCACAGTTAACATTCCAGATACAGAAGCAAAGATTTCACACAAACGTGCACAAAAATCATTTAAAGAATCAAAAGCACGTGTAAACGCATTACGTTGCCATCACGTAAAAAAGAAATAAAAAATGATAATTATCTTTGCACATAAATTAGTGGATGATACAAAACAAGAGTTACTGTCCGAAATTGAAAAATTTCGGGCAGACAACCACATCAAGGAAAAAGTAATATTTATTCCAAAAACACAAGAAACTTTACCTAAACCAATATTACCCGAACCTGAAATACTAATTACACAGAATATATCAGACGACACAAACCAAGAAATGCTGTCAGAAATTGAAAAAATTCGTACAGAAGAAATTATATTAGAAAACATTCCAGAAATATCAACTTCACCTATTGAATTGATATTGCCTAAATCTGGTTTATCATTAAACGAACAAAACGCACGAAAACATCATACAAAAAATATGTTTTCACGTTATAACAACGTAAAACAAATATACAACAAACACAAATATCATAAAAAACAAAACAAATTAAGGTAAACAAAAATGTTAAATGATTTAGTCAGAATGATACGTGAAATGGCTGTATTTGGAGCACGTATAAAAATCCGCGAACGCGAAGATCGTTATAAAAAGAATTTTATTCTGCGTGCGAACAAATGGTCACAAATAAAGCACCTGCAAACAAGATATAACAACACAAAACATAAATAAAATCATGAAAAAATTCTTTATCCAAACTTTTGGTTGTCAAATGAACGTATATGATGGTTGGCGTATTGCCGCAATGCTTGAACACCGCGGAATGTGCCGTACAGAAAATATTTCTGACGCAGACATCATTATATTAAACACATGTGCTGTCCGTGCCAAAGCAACAGATAAAGTATTTTCTGCACTGGGACGCATCAGACGTGCAAAAAAACCATCTGCCCTGTTTGGCATTGTCGGTTGTGTTGCACGCGAATCTGGCAGTGACGCATTTCGCAGAATCCCAGATTTAAACTTTGTATTGGGACCACAAAGTTATCATAAATTACCTGAAATTCTGGAAAACCCAGACGCAAAATTATTTAATATTGATTTAGGTGGTTTGGAAAAATTTGATGAATTACCACAGATGGAAAAGTCACCAACTGTTGCATACATTCCAATCCAAGAAGGATGCAATCACGTATGCACATACTGTATTGTTCCATACACACGCGGTCGTGAAATATCACGTAAATTTGATGATTGTGTTCGTGATACAATTCACGCGGCAAATACTGGTGCTGTTGAAATATGTTTCTTGGGACAAAATGTAAATGGATACAAGTACACAGATGATAATGGCAACACATATCGCCTGTCTGATTTAATCCGCGAAGCAGCAAAAATCGAATCGGTTAAACGTATCAGATTCACATCCAGTTATCCAACAGAAATGACAGATGACTTGATTGAAATGTTTGCGATTGAACCAAAGTTATTACCATTTTTAAACATGCCAATTCAAAGTGGTTCGCAAAATGTTCTGACACGCATGAACCGTCCATATACATTGGAACTGTACACTGACATAATTCGCAAATTACGTATTGCACGCCCAGACATACAAATATCATCTGATTTTATTGTTGGCTTTCCTGGGGAATCTGACGAAGATTTTGAACAAACAATGCGAATCGCAGAACAAATAAAATATATCAATTCTTATTCATTCAAATATTCACCACGCCCACATACGGCCGCTGCATTAATGCCAGATCAGATTCCAGAAAACATCAAAGCTGAACGACTGGCAAAACTAGACACATATTTAAATGAAGTTCAACGTGAATTTAATATCAGTTGCATTGATAAAACCATGGAATGTTTACTAGAAGGCCCAGATAAAACAGGTAATCATTTAATTTATCGTACACCTTATATGCAGCAATGTATTGTTGAAAAAGCATCAGATAATACACCTGCACCTATCTTGGCAAATATATGTATTACAAATGCAAACAAGGCGTCACTTCGTGGTAAATTTGTAAAATAAAATTATCAGAATAATAACTTTGCATTTACTGACGCTTTATATGACAAACTGTCATACGTGCTGATTATTGACAATGCAATATTGCCACCAATCATATCCATCGGTGACATAAAACCAATTTTACCAGACACACCCAACGTACAATCTGTATCTGCAACAACAGATACGCCATATACATATTCCAAATCAGACACAACATATCTATATTCAGAATCCACGCCAACACGTCCCATATATTCAGAATATTTATACCCAGCCAAATCATAAAACTGCGTTACAAAACCTGCAAACGGTACTATTGAAAACGAATCGGCTTTAAACCTATAACCTGCATCTGTTACCACATATCCAAAACTGGCATTTGGTTTATTAATCAAATCATCATACCAGACATACGGAATATTAAATTCAGCAAACGACAATCCTGTATTCAGATTTACAAACATATTATTTTCAAACAAATACCCTGCCCCAAAATTCACCCCATATATATCGCCAGAAAAACTATCTAAACTTGACGCATAATCCATATGCGAAATATTGACACCAATATTAATTTTAAATTTATCTTTAATAACATTTACTAAATTAACATCTGCACCATACAAATAAAAATCATCAGACAGAATTCCAAACATATTGGCATTAACATTATTTTCAAACCCAACATTTAAAGATTGAACATTTATTGTATTTATTATTTGTAATGGACGCACCAATACATCTGGGTTAAACAATACAGAATTGTCCATAATTGAAAACAAAGAATCTTTGTCTGCGGCAGAATCCAATGCATACATTAAATTATCGTTTTTATCATCATAACGCAGTGCATTTATAAATTTACCCATATCATTATCAAAAATAACCACATAGTCTGTTTCACGCACACGTTCAACATACAGTTTTCCATCACGAACCGCACCCACATTAACAAACATGACATCATTACTATCTGACACAAAACGAACAGACGCAGAATTTGTTACATCATCCAGCACAGTTACACCACCGCCATCAATCAAGTCACCAATAACCAATGTAACATTATCGCCAATCACTACATGTTTTGATTTATTTAGTGGCACCTTGTTTATATTCAACGTTACATTATTCAAAACAATTACATTACTATCATCAGACAAATCGATAACATCTGCCAAAGAAAGCCCCATATCGCCATGAACCACAGTTGTATAATTAGTTCCCAAATTCATAGCAATCATATTATCTATATTTGATACAGTTTGAAAAATTTGTGCACCATCATTTAATACAACTGTTTCTACATCTATAAAATTATAATTTTCGAATATTACATCGCATCCGGCACAAATTTCCAGTTCACCTGGTTGAAACAGCCCATGATTTTCTATCTTTAAACTATTACCATAATCAACATCTACAAACGCCTTGGTTACAAAGAATTTTCCATCTTGATTGACATACACATCTTCAAACAACACATCATATGTACCAATAACTTCAGAATTGATATCTTGTGCATGTACAATCCCCACACAAAGCATAGACAATAAAAAAGACAAAATTTTATACATATAAATCCCAGTTAACAAACACTAGGATATAAGAAAAAACTCCTAAAACAAACATAAAAAAACACCCTATGATTTCAGGGTGTTTCTTTAAGAATCAAAATAAATTATTTTTCTAATTTTCCCCATCCAGCTTTATATCCGCCATCACGTTCCAAATAGATATTTGCACCATTTAATTGTGCTGCACTTAATCCCTGAATCATATAAGTCTGATTTAATTTACCACTTAACCCTGTTTCCAACATAGGCATTTTGATATCCATCGCTTTTGCAGAACGACAGCAATTCGCATCGTTATGGCAAGAACCACACTGATACAGTTTTACCGTATAAGGAACACCTGGACGCATATCTTTCAAATCGACATGCATTTTCAAACCATTGTCTGTATCGTGGAATTTAATATATCCCATTTTTGATTCGCCACCACGACTGCTGTGAGTATACATTTTTGCATAAACATTATTTACTTCTGCATTTTCATATGTTTGATAAACAACAATTGTATCAGATTCAATCATTTCCACTGGTTGCATATATTGTTTATCATGATGCATTGCTTTCTTATGATGATGTTTTGTTGGACAAGAAGAACAACCTGCCAACATTGCTGCTGCCCCCAACACAGATGCAAAAACACATGTTTTTTTAATTAAATTTGCCATTTTATTTTCTCCTTTGTTTTATTGTTGGTACAGCAATAATTTTACTATATCTTATATATTTTTCCGCAGGTTTGATTCCCTAGGAATCCCAAGAAACACAACGTATAGCACGATTTGAATACAGACCTATATGACACATATTTTTATTCTGATAAATTATATATGTTTAACCAACAAAGGAGAAAAAAACATGTACGAATTACTTCAACACTTAGTTGCATTTAAATATGCATGCAAATTGAATCATTGGTCAACAGACATTTATTCTAAACACTTGTTATTTGACAGATTATCCGAAGACATAGATACATGGGTTGACGAAATTGCAGAAACCTATTTTATGGCTTCAGACAACAAATCAGTATTTAAACCAAACCTGTTAAATGAAAAGTTTGTAAATCTAGATTTAGTAAAATCATGTGAAAAAATTATTTCATTACTTGAAAAATTACAAAACGATGACGACACCAACGAAGGCATAAACTCTTTGCTTAGTGGCATCGAAGATGGATTTTTAAATAAATTAGCCCTGGCCAAATTAGCATAAAAAAAGTCCCACATTTGTGGGATTTTTAATTAATAAAAAGCACCCCATTTTGGGGTGCTTTATTCTTAGAACATAAATCTGATACCGACATCGCCACCAAAGTTATGTAAACCTGATTGGATATCAACATATGTATAACGTGCTGCCATATCCACAGCAAAACGTTCCATATCAAATGTTACACCCATTGTTGCCATTGCACCAACGCGTGTTTTGCTTTCGCTGTGATGTGGAACCAATGCTCCTTCACGTCTAACATCCGCAAATGCCATACCGACACCCAAACCTGCGAATGGACGAACCGTCTTATATGGCCCAAATTCCATATAGTTGTTCCACAACAATGTTTGTAATTTTGCTTTTACATCTATTTCGCCCGCTGCACCAAAGTTTTCTTTATCAGATGTTTTACCATAATATGTCCATTCCATTTCTGAACGAACTGTATCACAAACTTCTAAACCAAGGGCTGCACGACCTTGGAAAACCCAATCAGTAATAGATTCTTTATTACCATCATATTTATAATTCAAGTTTGTATAACTTAAACCACCTCTTAAACCGACATACGGATCCATGCCCCACATTTGCCATGAACTGCCCTGATCAGGGTGATTGATTGCGAATGCTGGACACGCCATCAGTACAGCCAGTGTTGAAATTGCTAATTTTTTCATTTTTTCTCCTTTTAAGTTTTTATAAATTCAAAGTTTCATGTCAACGATTTGATTTTATCAATCTTATTAGGATATTTACATAGGTATGAATCCCTGGCAAAAAAAAACAACTATAAAACCAATAAAAAAACCGCACACGGCGGTTTATTATTTTGGTGGACGCGCAGGGACTCGAACCCTGGACCCACTGATTAAGAGTCAGTTGCTCTACCAACTGAGCTACGCATCCAGAACTGAATTTCTTATCAGAACGGGGCTAATTATAGACTTTTTTCTGGTAAATGCAAGTCTTTATCACAATCACATTGCGACAAACGTAATTTCATATGTTTTATATCATTAATCGTCTGGGCACCTGCCAAGGTCATAACACGTCTTAAATCGTTTTTTAAATAATCAAAGACTGACACAACACCACGCCATCCCCCTAATGCCAAACCGTAAATCACAGGCCGACCAATCGCAACAACATCTGCACCTGATGCGATTGCTTTAAAAATATGTGTACCGCGACGAATACCACTATCAAATATAATTGGCACACGTTTATTTACACGTTTTGCAACATCTGACAAAACATCAAACGCACAAAATGTTCCATCCAACTGGCGACCACCATGATTCGAAACCCATATTGCATCTGCACCTGCTACAATTGCAATTTCTGCATCATCAGGATGCTGAATCCCCTTTACAATCACAGGCAGTCTTGTCATTTTTTTTACCCGCATCACATCATATGGTGTTAATTTATTTTGTGCAGCCGCAAATATTTTACCAATTCCCTGCCCTTTGGTTGGTCCACTTTTTTGTGCAACATTTGGTAACGCCAATGGGAATTTAAAATTATTTTTTAAATCTCTAATTCTGTTACCACCAACAGGGGCATCAACTGTTAATATTATTGCACGATAACCCAAATCTTCGGCTTGGCGTACAATTTTCCGGTTAAATTCATCATCCTTGCTAAGATACAGTTGAAACCATTGTGGTGCACCATTACCTGCAGCCGCGATTTCTGCTAATGTACTGCTGGCATAATTACTAACACTCATGATTGTTCCACTGGCTGCCGCACCACGTGCACTGCCGGCTTCGGCAGAAACATGTGCCAATCCATGTGCAGCCACAGGTGCAACAATCACAGGCAGCGATATATCAACACCCAAGATACTGGTGGATATATCTGGCATATCAACACCGGTCAATACACGGGGATAAATATCAACATCATTAAAACAATCGACATTATCACGCATTGTTTTTTCTGTACCTGCACCACCATAGATATAATCAAAACCGCCCTTTGGAATAACAGCGGCTGCACGCTTTTCAAGATCATCAATATCGTAAATTGTAATTTGTGTATCTAAATCTGATGCTTTATATTTATTATCTGTTACTTCACATTTATTAAATTTCATTACCAGCCATACAATTAACAACAAGATTAAAATAACGCATAAAATAAAAATGAATTTTTTCATACCTCATCTCCTTTTTTTGTATTAATAAAACTGTAACACAAGTTTTATTAAAATCAGAGATGACAGTATTCTTACCCCAGAATAGAAATTATTTCTTTAAATAACTAGACGGATTATACGCCTTGGTTCCCTTACGAATTTCAAAGTGTAATTGTGGACTATCAACCTTGCCTGTTTCACCAACTGTTCCTATTTTCTGTCCGACAGATACCTTATGACCACGACGTACGTTCATTGAATCCATATGTGCATAAACAGTCATCCAACCACCGTCATGCTGAATAATAACTAAATTTCCCATACCTTTTACTTCATTACCTGCATACGCAACGACACCATTTTCAGCCGCTTTAACTGCAGTACCACGTGTTGCAGAAATATTTATTCCATCATTAAACAAACCATTTGATTTTGCACCATACGCAGACAATATTTTACCACGTACAGGCCACGCAAATTTAGATGAAGAACGTGCACTAATCGTTGGCAACTTTTTTGTTGGGTCCGAAGAAATTTTCTTAACAGGTTGTGCTGCAACAGTCTTTGTAGTTGTTTGTTTTTCAGCCACAACACCCTTGACTTCTGTTTTTACAACATTTGCTGTTACAGTTTTTGAATTACGTGCCACAGACGCTTCTGCTAAATTTGGCACACGCAACTTCTGCCCCACAGACAATTCAAATGGTGGTGTTAACTTATTCATTACCGCCAAATCATTAACAGGTATCGAATATTTTCTGGATATTGAATACAAGGTATCACCACGTGCAACAACAATTTCTTGTAATTCGACACGTGTTGTTGTTTGCACCATATTTTTTGGTTTATTAACTTGTAATACATCTGCTGTTTCTACAGGTTCTGTTTTTGATTTTAATAACAATTTTTGACCAACAGATAACTGATATGGTTCCATCAAACCGTTTAACGCAGCAATTTCAGACACACTTAAACCATGTTTTTTTGCCAATGCATATAATGTATCACCAGGCTTTACAACAACAGTATTTTCATCTGTTGTTTCTGTTTTTTGTTCTGCATATGTCGGAACTGTTAAATAATCATCAGACGGTGTTTCTGAAACAATTTCTTGACCATACAGTGCGGCAGCATTTGTTTCAGATTGTGGTGGAACAATATAATCATTAACACTGGCATATATCACATAATCATCACCCGATTCGGTACCATATAGATTTGGAGACGCATACACACCATAGTCTGATGCAGCAGAATTATAAATTTCAGGACTGGCATATGGATCTGCCAACAATGCAGGATATCGTGCAGAAATAAATTCCCCAACCGTATCAGGAAACGACACAACGCGTGGTTGCAAATCACACGCACTTTGCGTTAATAAAACACCAGACAAGATTAACAAGATTTTTTTCACAGACTAATTATATCATAAATTTAGTCGCGACGCATAAATAAAATACTGGATTCAAACAACAACCACATTGGCACAGCCAACAATACCTGCGAAACCACATCAGGCGGCGTTAACACAGCAGCCAACACAACAATAAAAACAATTGCATATCTTCTTGATTTTATAACCAATGATTTTTTCAAAACACCTATTCTGTTTAATAAAATCAAAACCAACGGCAACTGAAACGCAACACCAAACACTTTCAACAAACTGATTGCAAATCGCAAATAATCACGCACCGCAGGCAACATAATATTTGGCACATTTGCTGTCTGATTTAAATTAACAAAAAACTTAAAGACTATTGGCATTAAAAAATAAAACGCAAAACACGCACCCAGCACAAACAATATTGGCGACACAACCAAAATTGGAAAAATAAATTTTTGTTCAGATTGTTTTAACCCTGGTCTAACAAAAGCCCACACATGCCACAAAACCACGGGTATAATTACAATCATTGCAAACAAACCTGACAGCGACAAACGCACCATCAAACCATCAGACAATCCAGTATATAACAACACACCATCTGACCAAACATTTAACAATGGCACCGTCAAGAAACCTTGAATTAATGGCGACAAATACCACCCGCCTATAAACGCAATCACAAAAATCAACGCACACCATAATATACGCCGACGCAGTTCAGAAAAATGTTGCATCAATGTCATCTTTTTCATTTTGATGCCCTTTTCTTTGCATTTGAACTTTTTGCTTTTTTCTTTTTTGGCAAAACAGATGAAAATTCATTCAATACATCATTTGTCGTAGAACGAACCAAATCATCAATTGGTTTTTCTAAATCTATTTGCTGTTTTATATTTTCAGACATATCCGTTACACGCCATATAATTTGACGTACAGCGTTTACAAGTCTGGCCAAAAATCGTGCAACATCTGGCCACAAACGTGATGGGATAACCAACACCGCGACCAGAATAATTACAAAAAATTCAGCCCAACTTATTCCAAACATTTTTAATCGTAGAAATCGTCACCACCATTGGTGTTAACTGTTTTGTGTCGTGATATCTGAAAGAAATCTTTGGCAAACTTTGTTTTTGTTTCCAAACCTTGAAACTTAACATCCGTTGTTGCACCAGTTGCATCAACCACAGACCAAGAATTTAATTTTACTGGGCTTTTATCAAAAACAACTGTCATATATCCCAGACCTTCTTGACCACGCAAATTCAATTTCAAAGAAAAAGTATTTTTATAGTCATTTGTTTCCACAACACTGATATCAGCATTTTTCAAATCAATATTTTTTCGAACCAAAATTCCTGCTGGTGTACTGGTCAATGGAACGGTTGTAATTTGATCTAATGATTTATCAAAAAAATACAAATCTTGACCATCAGAAATCAATTGTATCGGCATATTGTCATAATCCAATCTGACACGTCCAGGTCGTAACATAGAAAAAACACCCTTTTCCTGACGTCCATTAGATGTTTGAATGAATTTTCCATTTAAACCTGTAACAGAATTTAAATATTTTTCTGCATTACTAACCAATTTTGAATCAACTGCTGCATCAGCACCAACCGATAAAAACAAACACAAAACAAACGTTATAATTTTTTTTAACACAGCCTATTCCCCCCTAAATAATTCCAAAACACGCGTCTTAACATCTTCCAATGTTGTATCACGAATAATTGCACCAGCCGCCCTTTCATGACCACCGCCACCCAATTCCACAGCAATTTTATCAATTGGTTTTTTGCGACTGCGTAATGAAATTCCAATTTGATTTGGTTTCTGTTCCTTCAACAGCACCACATACTCTACACCCTTGATTTGCCCCAGCAAACTTAGAATCAATTCACCGCGTCCATCAAGATATTTATAATCTTTTTTCTCGACTGTTGCCAATGCCAAACGTCCATGATAAAAGAATTCTGCATTTGCAGTTGCACGTGCTTCTAACTGTACAGCCTTGCGTTGTTTATTATTCATCAATTCAATCAGCCCACGAATATTGACGCCACCATCAACTAAATCAGCCATTATTCGCAACGCATCACCATTTCTTGAAAATTTAAAATTTCCAGTGTCAGTTATAATTGCCAATCCTAATAAATCAGACACAACCGAATCAAAAACCAAATTACCGGCACGAATAATATTATAAACAATAACTGCAGTTGCCGCTGCTGTATCATCATTTAAACACAGTTCAGCGATTGTATTTTCGTTTTTATGATGATCTATTTCGACAACAAATCGTGCATTATCTATAAACGGTTGTGGTCCACCAATATGTGCAGGATTACCGTAATCCATAACGATTACCAAATCCACAGGTTCAGTCATATCCACACGTTCAAAATATTTTATTCGATGACGCAGTGGTATATAATCCAAACTATCTGAAATATTTCCATCATAAACGCACAATGGTTTAACACCAAAGTTCAATTCAATCAAATGTGCTAATGCCAACACACTGCATATAGAATCACCATCTGGGTTTTTATGTCCCATGATAACTATTGTCTTGGCAGAACGTACATGTTCTAAAAATTCTTGTATTTTTTTATCCATATCTTCTTTCTGTTATATAGCAATGTCTTCCAGTACAAATTGAACACTGATACGACCATTGTATTCGTTTTCTTTTAATTTACCTAACATCATCATTTTAGTATTTGTATTCGCATCGTCTAGTAAAAAATCACCAACCGGCGTTCCAACCAGATTAAACCCAACAAATGCCAACTGTGTACCTGCACTGGTCATAACAGTACCACGCAAATGTGCCCCACTGCCCATAACCACCGCATGCCGCAATACAGCACCATGCAAAACCAATGTTGGTTCTGGGTTACCCTGACCAAATGGTTCCAATGCATTAAGTTGTTTAACCAACTTCATTGTTGCACCGCCTGCATCCAATTGTGCATCTACGATAATTTCAGGTTGTGGCACAATACCGTTTAATTGTTCACTAACTGCACGTTCCAAAAATGCACAGAATTCTGATTCTTTATCTTCGTTCAACGAAAAACCAGCCGCAGCCGCATGCCCACCACCTTCGCTAACAATACCAGCAGCCAGTGCATCATGTATAATTTTTCCCAAATCAACACCTGCCACAGAACGTCCAGAACCATTTATTTGACCATCAGATTTTGTTGCAACACAAGATGGTAAATTAAATTTATCTTTCAATCGACCGGCAATTATTCCCATTACACCACCATGCCAATTATCACCACAGATAAACAAACTGCATTTCCCAGACTGGCAACATTTTTCTGCCATTTCTGTTGCCGATAACATAATTGCATTTTGTATATCGATTCGTTCCTGATTCATTTGATGTAATTTATTTGCCAAATCGTGTGCAATAAGCGGATTATCCGTTAACAATAATTCTAATGCAGGCGATGCAGAATCAAGACGCCCTGCTGCATTTAAACGTGGTCCCAACGCAAAACCCGCCGCATAAACAGACGGCTTTTTAATCGCAGCCAAATCCATCAGCACACGCAATCCCAGATTTTGTCGCAACCCTAAAACTTTTAAACCTGTTGATACAAACGCACGATTCAAACCAACCAACGGCATCGTATCGCAAATCGTCCCCAATGCGACAAGGTCCATATAGTTTAATAAATTTTCTGACGACACCTTGGCTGCTAAATCTGCATCTAAATCACGTGATTTTAATTCACGATTAACAGCAACCAATGTTAAAAACGCAACACCAACACCCGCCAAATAAGACAAGCCCGATTCATCATCTATTCTTTTTGGATTTACAATCGCATCTGCATCCGGCACAACAGCGTCTGGCGAATGATGATCTGTAACAACAACCGTCAAACCTGATTTTTTTGCAAACTCTACTTCCTGTACACCACTGATACCGCAATCAACAGTAATCATTAAATCAACATTATCTTGTACAATTTCCAAGATTGCATCATTATTCAGCCCATAACCTTCGCCTTCACGTGTTGGCAGATGCCAAACAACATTTATTCCCAATGCACGCAGATATTTTACAAAAACAGCCGTTGATGTAATTCCATCAACATCATAGTCACCATAAATTGCGATTTTTTTATGATTCTGTATTGCGTCTGCAATTATTTTTGCAGCCATATCCATATCTTTCAACACAGATGGATCAGGCATATATTCTTTGATGCTGGGCGATAAAAATTTTTCAACATCAGCATCTGACACAATACCACGACTGGCCAAAACTTTGTTTAACAAATCATCTGTACCACAAATATCATCATACGCCGACACCCATGCTTTACCCAGCATGGATTTTTCTACTAATCTACTCACGCTATACTCTTTTTTTATTATCGCTGTATATTATAATCTAAATTTATTCAAATAGCAACGGCAGTATGCTGTCCAATATTTTTCCTGTCACAGGCACGGCATTCCACGCAGCAGTACGCCAACCCCAAGATTCTTTTGTTCCCTGCGGTTCGTCCAACACAACCAATATTGTATATTGCGGTGCATCAGCTGGGAATACGCCTACAAACGCTGTAACATTTCGTTTTGTATCAATTTTACCATTAGTATATTTTTCAGCAGTCGCTGTTTTACCTGCGATTTTAACACCAGCAACACGTGCTCTTTTTCCACTTGTTTCTTCGGCGACACGCAACATAATCGGACGCAATTTTGCAGAAATTTCATCAGCCAAAACACGTTCACCACGCACAACACCAACATTTCTTTTTTGCAGTGTTGGATAAATATAAATACCACCATTTGTAACTGCATTTACCCCCAACATCAAGTGCATCGGAGTTACTGCATACCCCTGACCATATGCAACAGTTGCACGTTCCACAGGCCCCCACTTTCGTTGTGGCAAAGTATTTTCTGTACGGCCAAATTCAAGGCTTAACGCTTTATCCATATGTAAACGTTCAAAGAATTCTTTTTGTGCACCATCTGGTAATTCCAGTGCGATTTGTGCACTGCCGACATTACAAGAATGCACCATTATTTCTTCGACATTAATACTTGGACGTGGTGGTTTAAAACTGCGAATATCTGTAATATTTTTTGCAATTCTACCATGCTTATCATATATAGGAAATGGTTTTGCAACATAATATTCTTTTTTAGAATCAATACCATTTTCCAATGCCAATGCCGTATTAAATATCTTAAATATCGACCCCAATTCAAAAACACTTCTCATTGGCTTAAACAGTCGATTAGAAATCGGATCTGTACGCAAGTTTTCCGGATCAAAATCAGGCAAAGACACCATTGCAATCATTTCACCTGTACGTGAATTCATCAGCATTCCCATAGCAGCCTTGGTCTGATACTTTTGCATTGCAAACGACAACTGTTCATAAAATACAGACTGTATTCTGGAATCAACAGACAAACGTAACGGATCTTTATTTTCCTTTAAATAATCGTCATATATGCGTTCCGCACCTTCTAAGCCAGAACCGTCTGCCCCAGTAAATCCGACAACATGTGAAAACAATCTGCGTTTTGGATATTTTCTGGTTTGGATTTTTTCAATTTCCAATCCTTCTAATCTTGCTTGTTGAATAATTTTTCGCTGATTATCACTGGCATACTTTTTCAAATAAATAAAACGTTTTGGCGAATTCACCAACTCAAGTGCCTGGGCCAAAGAATATTCATACGGCATTGCATTATGAATTGTTTGTGCAACCAATTCCCTATCTTTTTCACGCACTGCCCGATTACGCAAAATAATATGTCCTGATTCAATATTCTTGGCCAGAATATCACCATTTCTATCAACAATATCAGCACGATGAACCAGCCACTCGTTATCTGCACGTCCCAATCTTGTTCTATCTGCACCTTGGATACATAATCCCAGCGTACGCAAACCAAACGCAACAAACAAAGCCAAAAAAACAAAATACACAATCTTCAGTCTTACTTTCGTATCGGCATCACAACTGCCTGACAAAGAATCATGATTAACAATATCTTTACCGACTTCGAACATTATTTTGCTTCCCTATTTGCCAAACTGTCTATTGCGACAGATTTTTTAAAACTGACGACTTCTGATTTTGGTTCTATTGTAACAACCATACTTCGCAAACTTTCCGGTCTAACATACGATGCAAACTGTGCTTCTGCGACTGCAATCTGCTGTTGTGTTTTTACAATATTACGTCGAACGTGATTAATTTCCCTGTTTTGTGTACGTGACATGGCACCCAAAATAACAGTCAAGAAAAACATAACAGCAACAGACCAATAACCAATATGTTGCATTTTTTCATCATCACTCATAACCACACCCCCCCGTACAATGACACACTATATTCTATCATAAATTCTGTAAAAAACGAATCATAGAATTAAGTCCATTTAATCTACCTGCCCCCAGATTCAAATCCAGACTTTGAAAACATGCCAACAAGTCCATTTTTTTTATCTGTTCTGGTGTTTTTCCATCAACCATCGAAATTATTATTGCAACAATTCCACGAACGATACCCGAATCGGCACGACCATAAAATCTGTTTTCCACACGACATATTTCAACAAAAGAAGAACAACCCATAATTTCTGTACAAATTGCATTATCTGGAACAGGTGCCAAACTGTTGCCCAATTCCATAACCATTTCCAATTTTTCAACAGGATCCGATATTAAACCCAACAAATTTTGAATTTCAGCAAAAGTCATCACTACCACCCCGCATTTGTTAAATCTAATTCCAATCTTGCTTCATCAGACATACGCGATAAATCCCATGGCGGATCCCAAACCAAATCAACCCGCACAGGCGTATCCCCACAAACAGACTGTGCTGCGGCACGTACCTGCTCTAACAATTCTTCCATCATTGGGCATGTTGGACTGGTAAAAGTCATTTTTATAACAACAGCATCTGACAAAATATCAATATCGTAAATCAACCCCATATCCCAAACGTTCACTGGGATTTCAGGATCATACACCGTCTTTAACGAATCTATAATATTTTGTTTTTCACACATCATTTTACAATTTCTTTTATATATTTAATGACCGTTTCTACTTCTTCTTTTGTATTATATGCACCCACAGATATCCTGATACTGCCATCAATTCCCAAGAACTGATGTATCCAAGATGCACACATATTTCCAACACGCAAACATACACCACGTGCACCAATTAATGTACCAAAATCCAGAACATGCATACCATCCACTGTAAAAGATAACAACGACGAATCGCGTTTTGAAATTAAATTAATTTTATTAATCTGTGACAATTCATCATACATATACTTTATTAAATTCAAATCTGGACGATTTTTCACAATACCTTCAACTGCTGGAATCAATCCTATGATTTGCGTCAACGGCAATGTTCCTGCTTCAAAAACTTCTGGCACAGAATTAAACACTATCTTATCGCCAACAATTTTATTAACCATACCACCGCCAAAAACGACAGGCTTATAATTATCTGGATTTTTTATATACAATATACCAACGCCTGTATCTGCCCCGATTTTATGTCCAGAAAAACACAAGAAATCACAATCATATTTTACAACATCAATTTTGCTGTGTACGACAGATTGTGCCGCATCTACCACAGTTATAACATTTGGATTTTTTGCTTTTGCACATTTTATAATTTCATCAACATCTTGTTGCACACCAACAACATTTGACATCGCAGTTATAACAAAAACATCTGCATATGGTATATTATTAACATCTATATTTAAATGTTCATCCAGTGGGCACACAACTGTTTTTGCCCCTGACATAACAAATGGCAGTCTGGCACTATGATGATCTAAATCAGACACCGCAACAATATGTTCTGAATTTAAATTTAACATATTTGCGACTTTATTTAGCGAATCGGTTGCACCAGATGTGAATACAATTTGATTCGAATTTGCACCAATGAAATTAGCAACACAATTACGTGCATCTACAATCAATTTGTCTATATTATTTACACGTGCACAGATACCACGCCCTGCATTGGCATAATCATGCCTTAAAAAGTCCATTTCCGCCCCAATTACAAAATCTGATTTTTGATAACTTGCGGCAGCATCTAAGTATATGATTTTATTCATTTATGATTTCTCTTGCATTTTGTGTTGATTATAATACACTCGCTTCGAATATCAATAAAAGAAGGAGAAAAAAAGATGGCACTGGAACACGCAAACGATACAACAATCGAAACATTAATTGGCAACGGCATCACACTGGTTGACTTTTGGGCAACATGGTGCGGTCCATGTCGTATGTTTGGTCCAATCTTTGAAGCAACATCTGCAAAACATCCAGATGTAACATTTATAAAATTCGAAATCGACGAAACGAATCGACGTACTCCTGCAAAATATGGAATCCGCAGCATCCCAAGCGTATTGGCATTTAAAAACGGCGAATTGGTCGAAGCACGCACAGGCCTGATGGACGAAGACACATTAACAGATTGGATAAATGAATTAAAAGGGGCACAGTAATGGCAAAACAGGATTACAAGACCATTGAATTACCTGCCAAATATACACCAAAAAAGTCAGAACCATATATGTGTCCTGAACAATTGGCATATTTCTATAATATACTGAACACTCAGAAAGAAGAATTGTTAAGTGACAGCGATTCTGTATTAAACGCTGTCCGTATGGCAGAAAAAACCGAAAGTGTTGGTGTTGGTGACGAATCAGACAACGCAACATATAATCAAGATATAACTATGGATTTGCGTATATCTGAACGCAACAATAAATTATTGCAAAAAATCAACGCGGCATTGGACAGAATGGCCAAGGGCGAATATGGTTACAGCGTTATATCTGGCGAAGAAATCGGACTTAAACGTATGATGGCACGACCACTGGCCACCATGACTGTCGAAGAGCAAGAAGAATACGAACACCGCAGATAAAAAAATAACCGGAAAAACCGGTTATTTTTTTTACCTTGCTTTGTTGACAAACATATATTACGTGTTATAATCGATAAAAACAAGGGCAACTATTATGAATAACGAAAACAAAAACAATCTTTTAAATACCAGGGAAATTATATACCTGATATATAACGGTATGGCTACAGCCGGAATCGTCCATAATGCAAACCAACTTATTGACAAAGGTTATGAACGTGAAACCCTTCTCATTTTATTAATGTGGATTACTGGATTTGCTTATTCTGCACATCGTTTATATCAAATATATAAAATCCGCCAAGAAGAAAATCAAAACAATCAGAAACAACGATAAAAAAACCACCATACGGTGGTTTTTTTATTTCTTTTTTACAACCTTTTTAGCAGGTGCTTTTTTTGCTGTTGCTTTCTTGGCAGGTTGCTTTACTTCCTTGATTTCTTTTTTAAAGACATTTAACCCGTCTGCCAAATTTTTCATCATACCTGGAATCTTGTTTGAACCGAACAAGATTACAACCAAGACAACGATTACTAATATTTCTGCCCATCCAAAACGACCAAACATCATAATCACCTTTTTATTATTTTGTTATATAACATTCTAAACCATCTGCCTTGGCATTACGGCAAAAGCCATTTGCATCCGCAGATGAATTAAATCCGACACGCAATCTGTATGTTGTTGCACCATTTTTCAGTTGTGCCCCCAATATAACGAACTGTTTACCACTAAACAAACTTTGGTGTGCAGCAACCAACTTACGTTGCCCTGCTTCTGCCAATGCGTGTGTACTGTATGACCCCAATTGTGCATACCAAGCAAATGTTTTTGCTGGTGCAGTATTTTTTGCCACAGGTTTCGCTGCTGGTTTTGCTGCCGGTTTTGCAACAGGCTTTGGTTGCGTTACCTTGGCAGGTTCAAATTTTACTTCTTTTCTATCTTCGACAACACGAACAGGAATCGCTGGTGCTGGTGCCGGTTGAACAAGTGTTGGTGCCGGCTGTACCACTGCTGGTTGTTCCACTGGTTTCTGTTCGGGCTGTGGTTTAACAGTTGGTTTTGCAGGTGGCATAACATTCATATCAACCGGTGCACCTGCCCCATCAACAACCATCACTGGTGCATCCAAATCAACTTCAATAGAAGATGAAGATTCACCACCAATTGAACGAATAATTATATAGGATGCCAAAACAATAATAACAACACCCAATGACAATAACAGCCATGGCTTCTTTGGTCTTGGTGCAGCAAACACAGGAACTTCTGGCAAAGAATCTACAGATTCTGCATCATCTAAATCTAATAAATCCAAGTTATTATCTTCGTTATTCATAAGGCAATCCCTCCCTCTAAATTCATATACGCATATTATATCATAAAAATATAGAATAACCAAACGTATATAAACAAAAAGTTATTTAGGCATATTTCCAAAGTTTGGTGGAACAATCAATTTATGATTTTCTGTGACGATTGGTTCAACTTCACATTTTTTTGCACAACCAGATAAAACAATTGGTGTTATTACCAGTGCAACCAAGAACAATACTTTTTTCATATTCTTTCCTTTCTTTTATATTTATATGGGGCAGATACCCTGCCCCATGATTTTACAACGGCATTTTAATTGCATCTTGCATCATTTGAACAAAATCGGACAGCGGTATTGTTTCCTGATTCTGTTGTCCCAAACGACGCAACGTAACCGTTTTGTCTGCCATTTCTTTTTCACCAACAACTGCAACGATTGGCGTTTTTGCCAATGACAATTCACGGATTTTATAGTTTACTTTTTCATCACGCAAATCTGCACGCGTATTTACACCAACAGCACGCAACGCAGATACAACTTCATTTGCATATTCTGCATGCTTTTCAGAAATCGGTGCAACCACCACAGGTTCTGGTGACAGCCACAGTGGCAAATGTCCACCTGTTGATTCTAACAATACACCCATAAAGCGTTCAATAGAACCCAACAATGCACGATGCAACATAATTGGACGATGCTTTTCACCATCTTCGCCAACATAAGACAAATCGAATCGTTCTGGCAAATTCATATCCAACTGAACCGTACCACACTGCCATACACGTCCCATTGAATCTTTCAGATAGTTATCAATTTTTGGACCATAGAACGCAGCATCACCTTCGGCGATTTCGTATTCAATACCATTTGTATCCAGTGCATGCTTTAATGCACCTTCGGCCTTGTCCCAGATTTCATCAGAACCGATACGGAATTCAGAATCTTTACGTGTTGCTAATTTCATAGATATATTATCAAATCCAAACTTTGAATAAATATCTTTGATGAAACGCAAAATTTTAACTACTTCTTCTTCCAACTGTTCTTCTGTGCAGAAAATATGTGCGTCATCTTGGGTAAATTCACGTACACGCATCAAACCTGACAAACCACCAGCCGCTTCATAGCGATAAACCTTACCAAACTCGGCCATATACAATGGCAAATCTTTATAAGAACGCAATCCATGACCAAACACTAACATACCGCCTGGGCAAGACATTGGTTTAATACAGAACGTTTTACCATCTTGGGTTTTACCAGAATAATTGTGTTCACCATACTTTGCCCAATGTCCAGAACGTTCCCACAAACATCTGTCCATAACAGCAGGTGTACTAACTTCCATATAACCGGCTTGTTCTTGACGCATACGCAAATATTCAATCAATTTACGATAAATTTTATAACCTTTATCATGCCAGAACACAGAACCTGGTGCATAATCTGGTTCAAAGTGGAACAAATCCATATCTTTACCCAGTTTTCGGTTATCGCGTGCTGCTGCCTCTTCTTGCATTTTCAAGAACTGATCCAATTCTTCTTTACTTGCAAACGCATCAACATATATACGTTGCAACATTTTATTTTTTGCATCACCCTTCCAATATGCACCTGCAACACTGCGGATTTTAAAAGAATCCCTTGGCAAATCTTTTGAAGATTCAACGTGTGGTCCACGACACAAATCAACAAAATCACGGAAAGTATAAACAGACAATGCTGCACCCGCTGCATCATATTCGTTTAACCATTCCATTTTATATGGTTGATTTGCAAAGATTTCTTTTGCTTCATCAATTGATACGTTTTTTTGTTCAAAGCGACCATTAGATTTAATTAAATCACGCATTTCCTTTTCGATTTTTGCAAAATCTTCTTCGGAAAAACGATATTCAGTATCAAAGTCATAATAGAACCCATTTTCAATTGCTGGTCCCCCTGCGAATTTAACATCAGGATGTAACTTTTTTACTGCAGCTGCCATTACGTGTGCCAACGAATGACGAATTATTTCAATATCATACGACATAATAAAATACCTTTTACTTTATTTATTTTTTTAAACTGATTTATTATAGAAATTTGTGCGATTTATCGCAATAGAAATTACACCCCCAACGGGGTTGTAGTAGTCGCTGTAAAGAACAAATTAAATAATTTCATGTCCATTATTCTATTCCTAGACACAACAAAAGTCAATAAAAAACCCGCCATACGGCGGATTTATTATTATTTATCTAAAATAGAACCAAACAAAACCGCAAAGAAGAAACACACACTACCACCAATTACAAACAAGTGCCATACCGCATGCGAAAACTTCATACGACGCCATAAATAGAATATAACACCAATGGTATAAGACAGACCGCCTGCCAAAATAAACCACAAACCACGTACAGGAATATTACGTATCATCGCAGGCAATATAAACAACAGTGTCCACCCCATCGCAACATACAGTGCAACCATCCAACGTGGCTGTTGTTTTGGGTTACGGATTTTCATGTACGATCCAAACAACACAATCCCCCATAAAATGGCAAATACAACCCACCCAATTAACCCGCGCAAATTTACCAACAAAAACGGTGTATATGTACCCGCAATCAGTGCATATATTGCAACACTGTCCCAAACTTCAAAGAAACATTCATGTTTTTTACCAATTGTCGCATGACACATTGTGGAACCAAAATAAAGCGTTATCATTGTCACACCAAAGATTGCACAAGATACAATCGCCCATGGGTCACCTGCCAACCCTGCAAACACAACCAATAAAGTTAATGCAGCAATCGCAAGCCCAATTCCAATACCATGAGTTAAAATATTTACAACTTCTTCACCATGTGTTGATGGTTTTTCCCAACGAAACAACCCAGTTGCACGCAAAACCTTTAACAACTTTGACGCATGTACATCTTTTTTTACAGCCTTGATTCTGGCTCTTTTTGTCTGTGTCATTTTATTGCCCCCTCAATCCTTTGTTTTACACGTTCGCCACCCATAACTGTCATTATCGAATACAAGTCTGGGGTATTTGTACGACCAGATAACGCAACACGCAGATTCATTGCCACATCACCATTTTTGATACCGCATTTTTCCGCAACCGCAACGATTTTTGCCCACCAAGCATCTTTATCATCTGCAGCATCATACGTTTCCAAGAATGCACGTAATGCATCCGCATTAAATTCATATTCTGTACTTGGAATAAATAAGTCATCCCAGAAGAACGCAACATTTTCCAATGTCTGTGACCATGTAATAAAGTCTTTGCGTACACGCTTTGGATTATCGCGTTCGATACCCAACACACCTGTCAGATATTGAACATCTGCAACCTGCATTTTGTTGACATCATTTCCATATTCATTTGCCCATGTAACAACACGACTAACCAATTCAGGCACAGGCAGCGAACCAATAAATTCCTTGGCCCACCATTCCAGTTTTTTCATATCAAATAACGCACCAGACATAGGAATCTTTTTTGCACGCATTTCATAATCCCAGAACGATTTAACCTGCCCCTTCATTTTTGCTTCTTCATAACCAGATGCAGCAATATTTCCCAAATATTCAATCACAGACTCAACAGGCCAACCCGCTTGTAAAAAGAAAGCAACATTCGCCTCTGGGTCTTTGCGTTTAGATAATTTTCTTTGCTTACCTGTTTCTTCATCAATTTTATCAATCGTAGAGGTATGAATATACAGCGGCGAATTCCAACCCATCATTTTAAATAATTGAGCATGTAAAGGCAACGAAGGCAACCATTCCTCACCGCGAATAACATGCGTTGTACGCATAAAATGATCGTCACATAAATGCGCAAAATGATATGTTGGCAAACCATCATTTGATTTTATCAAAACAATATCTTCATTGTTTTCTGGGAAACCAATTGAACCACGCACTGCATCTTTACAGAAAATACGCTGTTCTGGATTACCCATTGAATACAAACGGATCGATGGTACCAATCCTTTATCTAAATATGCAATTATTTCTTCTTCGCTCAAATCACGATCACGTGCAAATTCACCATAAATACCAGTTGCGAAACCTGCTGCCTTTTGATTTTCACGAATTTGTTCCATATCATCTGCACTTAAAAAACAAGGATACGCACGACCAGAAGCCAACAGCTCTGCAACAACAGAACGATATATATCCTTACGTTGTGATTGATAGTATGGACCATAAACAGAATCATTATTATAATTCAATCCAAAACAATTCATAGATTCTTCAATAATTTTTACAGCATCCTCGACTTCACGTTTTGTATCTGTATCTTCGATACGCAACATAAAAACACCGTCAGATTGTTGTGCCAATTTACAATCTATCAATGCACCATACAAGCCACCAATATGCATATACCCTGTTGGACTTGGTGCAAACCTTGTCACAAATGCACCATCTGGCAAATTACGTGCTGGGAATTTTGCTTCTAATTCATCCAATGTATATTTTGGTGCCCCACCCAATACGCGTGCAATTAAATCTTTTGATAAACCATTTCTCATTTATATATTCCTTGTGTTTTTAACAATGCAATTCTATACTAAATATATGGAAAAACAAGAAATAAGAACATTTGGTCGCCGTCATGGCAAAAAATTATCTGCACGTCAACAAACTTTGATTGACGAAGTATTACCTATACTTGTGCCCGAAAATGGCGACATACTGGAAATTGGATTTGGTGCTGGCGAACATGTACGCGACTTGGCATTGGCACATCCAAACAAAACCATCATTGGTGCAGAACCATTTATGAACGGCGTGGCCAGTTTGTTGTCCGCCATCACTGAACAAAATTCGAATCGGGTTTTGGACGAATATAACAACATCCGCATCTGGGCAGATGACGTTCGCGATTTCTTGCGTAATACAAAATCAAAATTCGAACAAATTTGGGTGCTACACCCAGACCCATGGCCCAAGGTACGTCATGAAAAACGTCGCTTGTTATCTGCGGAATTTTTAAACACATTATCAAAATATTTATTACCAGATGGCGAAATTATTATTGGCACAGATCACTGGGAATACTTTGATTGGATACTGGAACAATTAAAACAAACAAAT
>JAZRGB010000043.1:0-6342 GCA_045643965.1 Candidatus Enterousia sp.
CGTGAATTGGTATATACCCCCATGGTATTTTCGCTGGGGGTGCCATCTGTGGCAGACAGACATGTTGCTTCGCCATATATGGTGCCATACGGAAACGTCACAGACCACACCATTTCTGACGCATTGTATTTGTTACTAGAACCAGCAACCGCAGGATCCAAGGAAACAACCATTGCACTGTCACGTACGCACATGGTCAATGCACCGCCAACACACGGTATCAATATCATAAAAATTACAATCAACCCTTTTTTCATTCCTTTTACCCCCTTCTTTTACCATACGCCATCTATCAGTGCATTACGCACTTTGCGACCGTTACTCATCTGGGTGTTGGTCGCAAATCCATTTGCACAATATGTATTACATTCTGCCGCACATGTTGCTGTATCAGAATATTCACGCAAATATGTCCACCATGACGTCATTGGACCTTCTAACTTGCACCAACACTTGGTTCCACGATTTATCGCACGCATTTTTGCAAATGTATTCACATCACCCGGCACCGCCGTACCACCGTCATAACTGGAACCATCCGATGCAGATTTAATATCCAACGATGTACATGTCGTAATACCTGTTACAACATTGTTACCACTGCCGTCATATGCACCCCCACTTAACGTGTCATATCCAACCGTAACAGACCAATGATTATCTGCATTTTCAGTAACAGTGCCATCTTTATCCTTGTGCAGAACCAAAACAACCGCCTTGGTCGTGTCACATATTGTGTTTGTTTCATTTGCAAAACACGATAATGTTAATGTTATTAATAATAATGATAATAACCCCTTCATTTTCCCCCCATTTTTATTTCGTACTGTGATAATCTGTATCTTGGTATCGTATATGCAATGCATCTTTTTGTTTCCCAGGTGCCAAATTTAAGTGACATACCTGTTTTTCAGATAACTTGATATGTAACGCAGGTGTCGTATGTGCTTCTGCCCATAATGTAAAATCAATCTGTTCCCCATCACGCAATATATGCAAACGCTTTATCACATCACCTTGTCTGCAATATTCCATACAGATACCCGTATTACTGTATTCAAAACCATAATCACACAACACGGCACACATCATATTATCTGGATGTAATGGCGAACGAATATCTGACGCATCCGTAATCGACATATCAATATGCTGACAGTCATTTAGTATTTCATGGGTTATTGAACCATCCGCACACTGTGAATCAACAGGCTTGGAATATTGACTCATACTGATTGTGTAATAACCGTCCATTGTTCCCAAACAATCTTTATCCAACATATTCGCATAATTTTGGACCGTATATGGCACATTACTGAACCCGATTTCAAATGGATAATGATTGTCTAATTCATCACTGGTATAAATAAAACTGTTCAAACATGCAGAACCATATGCCGCAATACCGCTGCACGTGCCACCAGCAGTATATACTGAATTTATCGCATGCCCAATATTACCATACGACACAGCAAATGGATAATGATTGTCTAATTCGTCACTGGTATAAATAAAACTGTTCAAGCATGCAGAACCATATACACTTTTACACGCACCAGGAACACTGGTATCGTCATAATCATAACATTCTGAATTATATCGGAATTGGTTATAACCGCACAACGCATGCCCAATTTCACTGAACGTGAAATCATCTTCTGCAAACGCAGTGGTAATACACAACCCACAAAAAATCACCCACATCACACGCATATTAAATACGTCTGTCCCTTTTTTTCCTTTTCATAATGGTGGGGAACAACAACACACAGTTTTCTGCCTTTTGTCATGTTGTTTTTCAAGGTATTGTCGGATTTAAAAAAAAACAAAAAACAAATACCTGTATATTATTGCACCCCATAAACAAAAAAACCGCATCGTAAATCTACAAAGCGGTCAGGAGGTTCAGAACAATCACTACGAATTGTGCTGCTTATTCAATATATTCGCAAGCCCTCCTGACCAATAGGGTCAGGAGTTTTATTTCGTCCAATTAATAAAAAAACACACCGGACGGTGCGTCAATTATTCCCTTAGACGCGTAGTGCAACGGGTTCTGACACCCCATCGTTATAAAATCATAACGACATAATAATTTTATAACATACAAATAATTTCCGCAATAAAAAAAAATCCCCCAAACGGGGGATTTTTTTACGGCATTAAACGCGTTGGTCCACGGAATAAAAATGTAGCCTCACGCAGGCTGGGTAATTCCAACAACTGCTTGATAAATCTGGCACCCCCCATTCCCCAACCACCATGTGGTGGCATTCCATATCGGAAACATTCCAGATACCATTGCAAGCCTTCTTGGTGCAGACCTTTTTCGCGTAACTGTTCACACAGTTTTTCATATGATTCTTCCCGCTGGGCACATGTTACAATTTCAACCCCACGGTACAGCAAGTCAGCTGATACAGATATTGCCTGTCCATGTTCGCCAGTCCCTTTTTTATGATAAAATGGACGACATTCCCAAGGCCATTCTGTAATATATACAAAATCAGAACCATAATGTTCTTTGACGTATTCTCCCAACGCTTTTTCTTCGGCGGTTGTTATGTCTGGTTCTGCAGACGCACAGCCCATTTCACGCAAGATTTCCTTGGCACGTGCCATAGTGATACGTGGAATTGGCTTTTTTAATTGAAATTCAGAAATACCAAAGTATTTTTCAATTTCTTTGCCGCACGTCTTTTTAATAGAAGTCAGCATATATTTAACAGCCTGCTCTAATTCTGTCATAACTTCTTCAAAACTTTCAATATACGCCATTTCACCGTCGAATGACGTAAATTCAGTCGAATGTCGCGTGGTAAAAGAATGGTCTGCACGAAATGCCGGTGCAACTTCAAATACACGTTCCAGCCCCGATGCAATCGCCATCTGTTTAAATAACTGTGGCGATTGTGCCAGATATGCCGTTTGACCAAAATATTCCAATTTGAATAATTCAGCACGTGATTCAGACGGTGTTGCCATAATTTTTGGCGTTTGGATTTCAATGAAACCACGCTTTTCCAAATATTGATGATACCCTGCTGTCATCGCAGATAATGCCCGCATAATGGTTGCACCACGCGGTGAACGCAATGACAAGAAACGCCAATCTTGGGCTTTTTCTGGTGTAACTTCAACACTGCCCTTGGTTGTAACAGGTATCGGTGTTGCTTCGGCCTTTGAAATGATTTCCAGTTCCGTCACATGGATTTCAAATCCTGATTCAGTACTTGATGTTTTTACAACAGTCCCCGTTACAGATATAACAGATTCTGTTGTAATTTGCTTTACCGTTTCAAAGCATGCACAGCCACGTTCAACAACACATTGAACGGTGCCAGTGATTTCACGCAAGACAATAAACGCAACACTTGACTGTGAACGGATTGTCTGTGCATGACCCTTTATAGTTATTTTTTCGCCAACTTTTTGTGAAATTTCGGCGATATGCGTTCTTATTTTAGACATTTTTAACCTCCTTTTGTGTTCGTTGTTTTATGTTTTAATAAGAACACAAGGACGTTAAACGCATATGCCAGTATATCTGAAAATATGCGTGACAACGTGGTGCCACCTTGTTTCGCAACACTGTCGCCAATGTTGCCTTTTTAACTCTCGCTGGGTTCGCCATACCATTAAAGAGTCCGCTGCTGTAACGGGCAGTCCCGGGAAGTTCTAGTAAGTGCAAGTATCTTGCCACCGTTCTTCTTCCGCCTCACCATTGTTAGAGGGTCATCGGCTTTCACGTCTTATTATAGTACAAAAAAAATTTTTTGCAAGTTTTTTAAAAAATCCCCCAAACGGGGGATTTTTTTACATTTGTATATCTTGGCAACTTTCGGTTGGTGTTCCTGGTTCACATTCAACATTTCTGTTATTATGGAACCACGACTTACTGCCCACTGTCTTGCAATTCTGTGTAAACGTCGTTGTACAAACATGACATATACGTGTTTCGCGACTGAACACAGCAGTTGTTTCTTTCTGACCACCAGTCAGTTTTGTATCTTTGTCTTTGTTGCCCAAGTAACCCGCATTACTGAATGTTACACCACCCAGATCGGTTATCTTTGAACCACCTGTTGTCAAATCTTTTTGATTCAGACCGCTGCCAACATCATAACTAATTGCATAATTTTCTGTCAATTCTGCTTCTGGTGTTGTTATATCAACCACACCTTGTTGTGCGATTTTCTGACACATAAATTGTGCAATATCCAAGGAAGCACCATCTGTTGCTTTGGCGACCTCTTCTGTAAATTTCTTGTTATAGTTATCTTGGGCCTGACGTAATGCAGATGCCGCAATCTGTGTTTTAATTGAATTTAACAGATTTGGGAAACGTGCTGTTGTTTTATCACCAGACTTTCCTGTTATCTGTGACAGGTCACGACCAGCAACACAATATTGAATTTCTGGGTCCTGTTCAATCATTGCAATTGTACGATTAATTGTGCCTGCAATATTATTCAATTCATCTTCAATCGTCGCAATAATACCTTCGGCATTTTTTACACCAACATTCTTTTCTTTTATCTTTTCAATATAGTCTGCAACACCTATCTCGCCTGGGGCTAAATTTTTACCGGCATCTTTGGTTCCTGTACCATCACCCATTTTAATTGAACCAAATGAAATCATACCTGTTACGCGATACTTTGTTCCATCCTTGACAGAACGCAACGAATTAGTTCCAATAATTTCATCTGATGCAAAACGATTACAATCTGTCAAACTGCCACAAACTTCGGTCATTTTTGCATCAACCAATGCCTGACAGTTATCCAATGCAGAATTATCAACATTTAAATATAATCCCATCAGCATTGAATCCAAATCATCCATTGAAAATGCTGGATTACCTTGTTTGCAAACAACCAATGTATCAATTGGGCAAATATCATGGATATATTCATAGTCCATACCAATACAGTTTTCAAAATTCTTGCCACAACGTGTATCAGCAGTAAAGCATTCTTTTACTTCTTCGGTACATGCATCAACACGCATCGCAGCCAATTTATCTGTTACATAAGACCAAATTTGTGGTTCCATTTTTTCACAAGGTTCCAATTCAACCTTACAGAAACTGCGTGCCATATCTGGACGTGCCAAACATGCATCCATTGTATCAACGCCCTTGCCTTCGATATCATCCTTACAAGCCTTTTGGATACAATTTGAAATATTTGTTAAACAAGACTGACGTACCTTTGATTCTGCATTTAATTCTGCAACCTTAATTGTTGGGGCCGCTTCACGGATAAACGCAGGCCAAACCTGATCACGCACTGCGACACACTGATTTAATACACGTTCACAAATGATACGTTTTGAATCCAAGCCTTCCATTGTTGATGCTGCAATCCCGTATGCACTGCCATCAAATGCCTTTTGGGCAGATTTTTTCATATTTTCGTCTTTGAATACTTCAGACTCATTAATTCCTTGCATGTTTACGTTTGCGATTGTCGAAACACATCCCATCCAATCCTTACCACATGCATCATCTGTCATCATACATTTCTTAAATTCAACCATACATGTACCCAAATCGTACTTGTTTGCCGCATTCAAAGAATCTTTTAATGCAGAACGAACATCCGCTTCGGCACTGGCCAATGCAGCTTCCGCTTCGGCACGTTTTTGTGTGATACTGTTTTGGAATCCTTTGCAGTCTGATGTAATTTGACGTTTATAAACCTGGGTCAAGAACGCAAAATCTTTTTCACATTTTTCTGGAATTTGTTCATGACACAAATCCTGGGCTGCATCATACAATGCCGCACCAACTAAGTCAGAAATATCAATTTCCTCCTCTTCTTCATCTTCAAAAGAAGTATCCCACAAAGATAACAAATCTTTTTTCTTATCATTCTTTTCATCTAAATCGACAATATTACCATCTTCGTCATATTCACGTTCACCATTACCAAAGATAATATCTGCATTTGCACCAGCCTGAACTTTTTCAACTTCGACCGTTCTGACACGTTCTGCTTCGTCCAACAGACCTTTGATTTCCATTAAATCTTTTTCATACTGTGCGTTCAAATCACTGCAAGTACAACTGCCACCACTTTCATTATCTGCAATACAGAAAGAATCCATACAGCCATAATAGGCATCATAACATTCTTGATCATACAGTCCGCTAACTTCTACCTTGGTACGAACCTTGGTACCTGTTTGAATTGCCGATTGCTTACCTGCAGACTTTTTTGCAGCAGCAAACGAATCGCAATGTGGCAAAACTGCCATCATTGCAAACACCGAACAAATCAAAGATAATTTCTTAGCAAACATTTTCTCTCTCCAATCTTTAAATTACATATTGAT
>JAZRGB010000044.1:0-42085 GCA_045643965.1 Candidatus Enterousia sp.
GGTGGTAAATATGCGTATAACACAACTACAAACCAAGGTTTAACTGGTGTTTGTGCCAGTGGTTATAGCACTGGTGGTGCAACAACATCAACATGTAGTGCATGTAATACTGGTTACGCAGCAACTGGTACAACAGCAACAAATCACGATGCCGCAGATGACTGTAAGCCGATTACATATTATATAAATTATTCTTGTAACGGAGGAACTGGTTCTGCACCAGCCAAGGTAACTGCAAAATATGATACAGGATATACGGCTGCTGCTAATTCTTGCACAAAAACAGGGTACAGTTTTACAGGTTGGAAATGCACAGGTGGCGGCACATCATGTGATGGTGATATTATTCAGGTTGACGGCAGCATTAAAAATATAACTACAACAAGCGGTGCTTCGATTAGTATGACCGCACAATGGAGTGCTAACTCTTATCAAGTTTGCTTTAATGCCAATGGTGGTTCTGGGATGCCAAGTTGTGTGACAGCGACATATGACGAACCAATGCCAAGTGTTAATCTGGACAAAGTAAAAAGAACAGGTTATACATTCTTGGGAATTTATGATAGTGCTGATAAAAAGTACTATAATACAAATGGGTCGCCAGCCGTAGAAGCCTGGGACAAGGCATCTGATACAACTTTGATTGCAAAATGGGATGCAGATCCGATTAGATGTACTGCGATGTATTACTTGCCTGCAAATAGCATCGAATGTAAAAAGTGCGAAGCGGGTTATTACTGCCCTGATGAAAAAACATATACATATAATGCAACACAGGCCCAAGGACGCAAACAGTGTTCACAATATAATCAGTATTCTACCGAAGGCAGGCAATATTGCTTAACTTGTCCAGATGGTGGACAAATCCGTGATGTAAATTCAAATGGATTACAGGATTCTGCCAGTGAATGTTACAAAGAAGTAGAATATGTTGCTGCACACGGTACAGGAAAACAGACATGTTATTATTCTTCAACCGATTCAAAGTACAATTTAAATTGTTATGACAAAAGTATTACAACATGTGCGACTGGGTACGAATTAGAAAACTCAACTGATTTGGATTGTAAACTGATTACTTACAATGTTGTATATTATGATGGTTCAACAAAATTAACTAATTTCAATGAATCTGCGTATCAATATAGTATAGAAACACCAATAAGCACATTGCCAACGCCACAAAAAGAAGGTTTTGAATTTGTTGGTTGGTACACAAATAGCAATTTAACCGGTACGCCAGTAACACAAATAACATCCAGTGATACAGGGAATAAGACACTGTATGCTAAATATGTTTCACTGGCAAAGGTTACATTATATCTGGATGCGGGGCCATGTACGGCACCAGAAAACAAAAGTATCACAATTTATGAAGATCAGTTGGATGAACTTTATACGATTTTAACCAGTGATAAGAACTTGCCAAATTGTGATAATATTGGTGGAACATATCATGGATTTTATTATGTTGATATGGGTGAGAATGATGACCCTTGTATGATTAATTCTGATGGTGCATGTAACGGTTTGGTAACGGATGGAGATACATTGTATGCATATGTAACATACGAACCGATTGTTTGTGCGGCTGGTACATATTTGCGTGCTGGTTGGATTTCCAGTTGTACAGAATGTCCTGCTGGGTCATACTGTGGCGGCAGTGGGACAACTGGGTTCTTGTGGAATAAAAATACAGACCAAGGTATTGAAAAATGCCCAACGAATTACACCAGTTATGCCGGCAAGGCAGCGGATAAAACCGATTGTTATGCGGTGTTAGAACCTGGCAAATACGTTAAAAACGCAGGTGATACAACGTTTACAACCTGCCCTGTGGGTTCGTTCTGTTCGGGTACTGAAAAAGTTAATTATGGCAAGACCGGCGGCAGCAAACAATGTTGGTCAGGATATTATTGTCCAGATGAAGGTATGTCTGAACAAGAACCATGTCCAGCAGGTTATTATTGTCCATCGTCTGGTATGACACAGCCAATAGTTTGTTCTGGCAGCACATATACAGAAACCACTGGCAAATCATCATGTGACGCATGTCCATCGGGATATTCTATTGCAGATTCTGCAAAAGATTATACAGACCATGATAAAAAATCCGATTGTAAAATAACATGTGCCGCTGGGTACTATTTGGAATCAAATGCAAATGCTTGTGCCAAGGTTGGTTATAACTATTATTCAAATGGTGGTACAGTTGGATATGGCTATAATTTGATTAGAAGCGAATGTCCAGATGGTGGTTTGACCAGCACGGAAACCGCAAACAGATCCGAAGATTGCTATATTATCCAAGAGTGTGATGTGACAAATGGCAAAGGTACACAGTCATGTTTATATGTACCAGACGGAGGATATACTGATTGTGGCGATTGTTCGTTGACAAGTTGCGAAAATGGGTTTATCAAAAATGCAAGTGGTGTTTGTATTGCTCGTCCAATCACAATTGAATATTTATGTGATGGCGAAAATGTATCTGCAACTAAAACATGTTATGTGACAGATTCTGAATGTCGATTGGATTATACAGGATGTACAAAAACAGGTTATACATTGGCAGAATGGTTTATAGATGCAGACGGTTATGATGACCAGTATGTATCACCTGTGCCTGTGGTGGATTTAATTGCTGACGGCTTTATTTCGCGTCAGTCGGGAGCATTCTGGGAGGATGGTGCAGTTATCTATGTTTCGCCAGAACGTTGGATAGCAAATAAAATTACAGTTAAATATCAGGTGGATGGGAAAATTGTTAAAACAGTTGAATGTACGTATGGTTCGACATGTAAAGCGGCCACAGATATTACAACACCAACACAGGTGGGCGGTATATTTGCTGGCTGGGGTGATGAAGACACAATTTATGCCCCAGGTGATGCTTTGAAATTACCCGAAAGTGGTGAATATTTATTGCGTGCAGAATTTAATCCTATTAAATATGCGATAGGATACCATCAAAATACTGGTGTCGGCGAACAAATAGCACATACACAAGACTGCGAATATAATCAGGGTTGTAAGTTAACTACAAGTTTTTATACCAAAGATGGCAGTGCCTTTTTGGGTTGGTCAACAAATCCAAATGCAACAACCGCTGAATACAAAAGTGGTGCTTCTGTAATGAATTTGACAGCCACTGATGGTGACGTTGTTACACTGTATGCAATATATGGACCTTGTACACCATGTTCAACTGCAGCTGGGGTATCATGTAAATTATCTACAGAAACAGGTGCGTGTGTGTATCAATCTGGTTGTAACACAGGATATAATTTAACGTCTGGCCAAAACACAGCAAATCCAGTTTGTGTCGCACAAGAATTAAATATCCCAATCTATGGAACAGAAATTGCTGCAACACCATATCACACGTTAAGTGTATATTATGGCAATGGTATGCCAGCAACTGTGAAAACACCAGATGCACGTGAAGGATATACCTTTACTGGTCTGATTGGCGATGATGGTATTATATATTATGATAACAATGGAAATAGACAGAACAGCAACGGTTATCCATCAAAGCTTACGGCTGTTTGGACTGCTAATTCTTATACTGTAACATATAATGCAAACAAACCTGTGGGTGCTATAGAAAATGTATCAGGAACAATAGAATCAACACAGCACGTTTATGACGAGCCAAAGGCTGTTCGCCAGAATACGTATTCATTGCGTGGTTATACATCAAATGGCTGGAACACAAAGGCCGATGGTTCTGGTACACAGATTGCATCCGGTGAAACTGTACAAAATTTAACAGCAGATGATAATGGAAGTGTGCCATTGTATGCCCAATGGACAGTAAATACCATTACAATCAAACTTAATGATGAACTGGGTGATACTTCTTATACAGAAACTTCATGTAAATATGGCGATAAATTCACATTGCCTGGCACATATCGTACCGGATATACGGGATATTGGACCGGCAGTAAAAACTATTTCGTCCCATATCAAGAATATGATTGTACATATGACAACCTGGGTGTGTACGAAGGTGAAGTGACGTTGGCTTCAACTTGGACTCCTTATACATATACTGTGTCATTTAATGCAAATGGTGGCAGTGGCAATATGAACAATCAATCGTTCACATACGATGTTGCACAGAATTTAAAAGCAAATGAATTTACACGTTCTGATTATTTGTTTGCTGGTTGGAATACATCCGCAGACGGCAAAGGTACACCATATTCCGATGGTGCAAGCGTAGTAAACTTGACGGATGTCAAGGATGGGAATGTAACATTATACGCCCAGTGGGTTCAAAATATTTACACTATAAATGTTAATTATAGTTGCGATGGATTTGGTACTGCCCCTGCCCCAATGACATGTAAATCAAGCGATGCGTCTTGTTTGTTGGCACAGTCAACATGTAAAAAAGACGGCTATGTATTTGTTGGTTGGCTGTTTGATGGTTCAGAACAATTCGCAGGCACAAACATTTCGTCTTATATAACATCATCGAATCATGCAAAAACATTTAATGCAACTGCAGTTTATGCAGAAACAGCATTTACAATGACTGTAAAACCGTTAAGTGACGGAACTGCAGGATTTATATTAGGAAATGGTGTAAAGGGTGGATTTGCTGTCGATTGGGGTGATGGTACATCAACCGCATTTAATAAAACATCATCATCTGTACAAAACGTGACACACGTATATTCAGATGTAAATCGTGAATACTTGGTTCAGGTTGCGTCTGTTGCAGATTCAGTTAATGACCAAAGTATAAAGTACGGCCTTTCTTCATTATATGTATCAAGTGATTTAGCACCAACTGTTATTAAATTGGGTGGCAGTTTGGGTAAACTGTTCCAGGGCAGCAAAATGTCTTTGTTCAAAGATTCATTTAAGAGTGCAACAAATCTGATAGAAATATCGCCGACGTTGTTTAATGGTTTTACAACCGTACAAAAGAACTTTGCAGAATCAATGTTTGCTAGTTGTGTGTCGTTGCCAACAATACCATTGAATTTATTTGTTGGTATTACACCAGCAAGTGGTGCAACAAATATATTTACTCAAATGTTTGCTGGATGTACTGAATTGGCAACAATTACGAATCAAAATGGTGACAAAACACCATTTATACCGATGGATTTTGTATATGACATATTGCCAAGTTTCCCAACCAGTCAATTTGCCTTTATGCTTACAGGCACAAGTCTGTTATCAAATTGTCCAGATGGATTTGTAACGAATAAAACTGTTTCAAAACCTGTGTGTCAACCAAATGAATTTACAATTACAACAACAGATAATACTAGTTCATTTGATTTCGCACTCTCTGCGGCCGGTACATACTATATTGACTGGGGTGATTCAACTCAGGTTGTGACGCTGGATGCACCTGTATCTTCCAGTGCAATGCATACTGTGTCACATACGTATAAAACGGCTGGTAAATATAAAATCCAATTCGCAGGTCAGGCAACTGAATATTATCCGGACGGCCAGTGGGGTATGAATACGTCAGCAATCAGTTTCGCAAACAATACAAACGTTGCAGAAATTGACGGAAGTTTGGGTGCTATATTTGCTACACTAACATCTGGCGAACAAACACAACCACGATTTAAAGAAACGTTCAAAGGTAATACTTCTTTGAATGGCTCTATACCTGAAACCCTGTTAGATGGTATTCATGGCCAACCATCCAGACGTATGTTCCAAGATATGTTCAGAGGTTGTACAAACCTAGGTGGTTCAATACCGTCAAACATGTTTGCAAATCTTTCTGGAACACCAACAGATTATTTGTTCAGCGGGACGTTTGCAGATTGTAAGAATCTTAGCGGTCAAATACCGGCGTTTGATACCTTTACTGGCACATTAACAGCAGAACAAAACACGAAAGCGTTTGGAGCAACGTTCTGGAATGCGGGTGTTGGTGCCGATGAAAATGGTACGCCTTTGTTCTTGCCTGATAATCTGTTCGACGGTTTGAATCCAAGTGGTTTTGTTGCAAAACAAATGGAACTGATATTTACTGGCACTAAATTTGCAACAGAATGTCCAAATAATATGTATAAAGTTACTGCTACAGAAAATCCATTTGTTGCAGATTGGGCTGACAAGGCAATGTGTAATGCGTGCCCATTGGATAGTTTACGCACAGTGTCTTCTGTTACAGGCGAAAACAATGGGGCAACCAGTTGTTTCGTTACATGCCCTGAAAATATCACTATTACGAACGGTACAACATCAGTTGTTAAATCAGTGCTAAATTATACAGGTACATCATATCCATCTTGTACATATAATGCACAGTGTGATACTGGATACGATGTTCAAAATAATGGTACGTCGAATCCAACTTGCGGTGCAAATACTTATACAGTGACATATCAGACGGATACACAAACTGTTGTTGACGTTGTGTATGGTCAGCAGTTTGAATTTAATCAACCTGTTCCTGAAAAAGTAGGATACACCAAAGTTGGTTGGTTGGATAACAACGGAAAATTATATGCGATAAATGAAACGATTACATATAATATGGCGTATAATATATCTGTTGTGCCACAATACACGGCAAACAAATATGTTGCAACATATGACTGTGATAATGCTTCTGAAAATATAACAGAAGAAATCACATATGATGCAGATTATACCTTGAAAACTAATGTTTGCACAAAACAAGGATATGCGTTTGTTGGTTGGACCGTAGATGGTAATTTGGTGGCAAATTCATTCAAATGGACTTATCCATCGGATACTGTCTTTATAGCAAAGTGGAATCCTTTGACATACGATGTAACATATGACTGTGGTGAAGGTACAGGTGCAGCACCAAGCAGTACAAATGTAGCATATGACAGCGACTTTACAACGGCTGCAAATACATGTACAAATGTTGGATATAATTTTGTTGGCTGGAAAGTATCTGATACTGACAACAGTTTTGGGGCGGACGAAACATTTAGTTGGAACTATTTGGAAAACAAAACGTTTGTTGCACAGTGGAATGCACAGAAGATAACATGTCAGTCCGGACAATACTTGGATAAAACAAATTGTTTGTCATGTGACGCAGGTTATAAATGCCCTGCTGAACCAATAACATATACTTATGATGGTACAATCCAAGGACGTGTTGCGTGTTCTGGTGCGACCGAATATCAGAATCAGCCTGGTCAAACGATGTGTAAAATTGTTGATGATGGTTATTACAAGACCAGTGATACAACACAGGTACAATGTGGCAATAATTATTATTGTAAAAATTCTGTACGTACACAATGTGCTGATGGTGGTATAACTGATACTGCAACTGCATCGGCGGCAACACAGTGCTATAAAACAGGCGTTGCATGTACAACAGTTGGTGGTTTTGGAACAAATACTTGCAACTATAATCTGACAACAAAAGATTATACAGATTGCACACAGTGTATTGTTGATGGGTGTGAAAACGGATATTATTTAGACAAGGGAACATGTGTGATTTGCCCTGTTGGCTCATACTGTGCAAACAGTGTGAAAACATCATGCCCAGAAGGAAACTATACAACAAAGCAAACAGGTGCAGTTGTTGATACTGAATGCTTTACAACATGTTCTGATAAAGAAGTGATATATGGTACAGCGTATGCAGACAACCCAGAAGTGTTCTGGCCAGCCGCATGTACCCATACATACGGAATATCTGTCACAGGTAACGCATGCAAGATTGTAGATAATGTTTGTGTTGAAACAGCATGTAATTATAACTATGAAATGATAAATGGAAAATGCGAATTATGTGTTCGTGATAACGCACTGTCATTTAAACAAGGTGCCGGTAACTGTATAGTTGAAACCTGTTTATATGGATATTATCCATTTGGACAATCTTGTGTTGGTGATACACGCGAATGTTCTGTGGCTGGTGCAGTATATGCTGAACAAAAGTGGAATCCGAAAACAAATAGTTTTGGTCCATGTGAAATTAAAGAATGTTCAGAAGGAACTCATATCGATGCAAACACATGTGTTCCAGATGTCCAGTCTTGTGAATTGGAACACGGTACAGGTGAAAAGATATATAACAATCAATTAAACAAATGGGGTGACTGTATTGCAACATCGTGTATGCCAGGATATACAAATGATCCAAAACTGACGAATGAAACATGGAAACAATGCGGACAATGCAACAATAGATTTGGCACAAGTGGCGAACCTGTGGTCAGCGGTTATATTTCTGAATGTGAAATTGCAACCTGTATGTATCAAGGCGAAAAGTATATTCTGGAAAATAACGAATGTCGATTAATATGTGATGAACGAAATGATGAAACAGGTTCCAGATATTGGAATGGCAGCAAATGCGTTCATAACTGTAATCCGGGATTCTTGGCATGGTAATATATGATGTTGCAGTTATTGGTGCTGGTGCATCAGGACTGATGGCTGCTGCTCGGGCCCTGTATAATGGTCGCTCTGTTCTGGTGCTTGATGCGGGAAATGTATCTGGTCGTAAAATCAGTATATCAGGCGGTGGGCATTGTAATATAACTAATACAGCGGCGAAATTTGATAAATACTTTGGTAAGAATCTTAACTTTGTACGCAGTGCATTAGCACAATTCACCCCATCAGATATGATTAATTGGGCTGATATACACGGTATTGAATTATGCCAAAAAACAGCAGGTAGATATTTTTGCAAATCATCTGCATCTGATGTTGTGGTTGCATTGTTATCAGATATTACTGATGCAAAAATATGCTATAACACATGTGTTACTGATATATCAAAGAATTCAAATAATATTTTTTGTATCAATACCAAAGATAAGGCATTTTATGCCACATCGGTTATTGTTGCCACAGGTGGTGTATCTTATCCTGTGCTGGGCGTGTCTGATGTGGGGTATAATATAGCAAAAAAATTCGGTCATAAAATTATACCTGTTCGCCCTGCTTTGTGTCCGATACGTATTACAAATAATCCATTTATTGATTTTTCTGGGATATCAATACCTGCAACAATCAAGATTGCGAAGAATACTGTAGATGATGATTTGCTGTTTACGCATATGGGGATTGGTGGGCCTGCTGCCTATCGTGCCAGTTTATACGACATTTCAAAAGGCATTTATATAAATATGTTGCCCAACATTAACATTTTTGACGCTTTTAGTACCGCAAAGAAAAATAGCGGCAGAAAACAAATTATAAGTATATTGTCAGAATACCTGCCTAATAGAATTGCAAAATATATTGCAAATAATGACACAAGGAATATTGCAGATATAAAAGATACAGAACTGAAACAAATTGCAGAACAGGTTCATAACATATATTTGTCAGGTGATTTGTTGAAATATCATAACATGTCTGCAGCCGAAGTGACATTTGGCGGTATATCAACAGATGAAATATCTTCAAAAACAATGGAATCTAAATTATGCCCTGGCTTGTACTTTACAGGTGAAGTTCTTGATATTACAGGTGATTTAGACGGTTTTAATCTGCACTGGGCATGGGCCAGCGGTTTTGTAGCCGGTAATAACGCATAAAAAAATGCCCGTTATGGGCATTTTAAATTATTCTTCAACCAAAATCATTACATTACCATCTTCGACAATCATGTCTGGGTCATCAGTTGTTTCTTTGTCCCCTGCCCACACATAATATCCGTATTTAACATTTGGTTGTGCAGCAATTTCTATTTTATGATGTGCTGTTTCCAAAACCAAATCATTTCCGTTTGGCATATCATAGCGTATAATTGCACAATCTGTACCAACACATACAGATTCATCGACATATTCATCGACCGGTGTTGCAGATTGACAAGCCGCCAAAGATGCAACTAATAAAAATAAAATTAATCTTTTCATGCTGTGTATTATATCATAAAAAACGCATATATTCAAATACAGATTTTACCACATAGAATACCCGTCTTTGCATTCTTGAACACATTTTTTGCCGTTCCAATATCTGTCACCAGTATCATCATGCAATTCGCTGCAAATCATACGACATTCATTGTTTTCCAGTATGTATTTTTCTCCTTGATACATACATGTTGCAATTTCACATCCTGAAACATATGTGCTGACCGCTAAATCATTATCAACAAACATATTGCTGCAACGGCCACATTGCCCATCCAAAATATCATCTGTTAACATTGAATCCGTTGTGTATCCAGGTTCGCATTCTGACGCAATACATTTGCCCCATGTGCCAGTGTCATGGTTATATGTTTTTGTACCAGTGCCGTGTTCCAGTTCGCATGGTTGAACATCTGGCACACATGCATTTGCTTCTATGTTATATCCAGAAACACATTTCGATATAATACATGGACCATACGCACGACTTTCAATGCTCCAATATTGATATGCAATTTCAGCGTTTGGTGCATCACACGATATCTTGTCTGGCATACATTGTTGCATATATGGCTGATAGCCTGGTTCGCATTCCGACACCATACAATTACCTGTTTCATGATAATTTATCGCATTGTCACGATTACATGGTGCACATTTGCCGTTAACTAATTCTTGGTTATATGGGCAAGATGAATCAACTGCACATTCAGCACAATTCGTATAATCATTGCTTGCTGTATTATAATAACATGTTGTTGTTATATCTGTGTATTGCCCACATGGTTTTATGATATAACATTGTGTGATATCAGTCGAACCAGTCGGTGATATACCGTCGTTCGGACATTTGGAAATACCCTGAGGTTCTGTTTTGTTAAACATTACGCCAGACTGTCCTGGACAATAGTGGTTTTCTGAACACAATTCAGGTTCTGTTGTATTTGCAGGCAGATAATGGCCAGCAGGAACATCAACCATCTTTGCAATACACATCGCGTCAGATTCCACACGCAGCGAACCGAAAACCGCAGCGCGGAAGCCGACGTCGACCGTGCCATCGAACCACAGGAAGCTCGCACAGTAGTGTGCACAATTGACAGCGCAATCGCCCGCCGATCCGAAGACGTAAGGGCCCCCCGCAACACTTTGCTTGGTCCCACCAGTCGGGGTAAAGCCAGTCATCTGACAATAGCAATATTGGCCACTGCTGCTCGTGCTGTAATTCGAATCGTATTCAACTCCAAATACTACAAATACAGCCACACCTAAATCTGTTTCCGTCTTGGTGCCTTCTTGCAGGCCACGTAATACATCTGATATATACTTTGCCTTGGCACTGCCGCTTATCGCCGCAAGACCCGATTCAAAGTCATCAACAGACATTCCACCGCCCATGACACCTTCTAAATTTTCATATATATACACAATACCTGCATTACCGCTTGGCTGGCAACTGGCACGACCGTATACTGTGCCATAATCAAAGTGACTGGCCCAGGTGTTGTTTTCGGTCAAACCAACCGAATTATAAAAATCGCTGCTATGGCCACCTAAGCTACCATTGGCATTCATATGCGCGTAATTATCACCGTATTCATGATAATCAACCGGAATTAATGGTGTTTGTTCAACAACGCGGATGCCACCATCTTCTAAATCATAACCGCTATCACAATTAACCGTCATTTCACATGTGCTGGTGGGTGCATTACATGTGCCGCCATAATATTGTTTGCCGGTTGTTGAAGTTACCGCACCATGTGTACATGTGGCATTTTCTGGACATGTTTGCTGTGTACATTGTTTTGTACATGTGGTATAGCACTGGGTTTCAGACGTTGCACCGGTATCATCTGTGACATAACCGTCAGGGCATGGGGTCAGACCTGTATCTTTGTCCGATACATCATATTTACCACCTGGACAATAGTTGTTTTCTTTACATGGCACACATGTTGCTGTGTTTGCAGGTAAATATTCCCCAGATGCACATTCTGCAGATAACTGCTTCCATGTTGCAACCAGTGTTTGGTTATCTGTTGTATTCCATACAAATGAATCTGATACAGATGCACCATTTAATGTCCAACCCAAGAATTGATGACCGTCACGTTCACAAACATCCGTGCGTGGTGTAAATGTTGTATTATATGTTACAGTGTCTGTTGTATTCCCCGTTCCACCGTTACAGTCATATGTTACAGTGTATTCATTTGCGATACACGTGTCATATTCTGCCCCCCAAACAATGGCAAGTTCAACAGTTTGGAAATTATCATTATGCGACCAACCACAATCATCTGCACATTGTTCTGGTGTATCATACTGCCAACCATACACCCATGATGCCGGCAAGAAAGAACCATTAACAGTTTGTACTTTCATCCAACAATAGTTTCCTGTTGTATTTAAATCAAAATCGGCATCCTTGTTAATACGTGCATCAAAAGTGCTGTCATCACCAGGTACCGAATTACATACTGCAACACCGGTAGCACTTTTTATTGGCAAGCCATCTTCGTAATATGATTCCCATTCGCCAGGTTTAAGTTCATCACAGCTCCCTAAACCGTCTAAGCCACACATTGGTAATACTGTTTCACTGTCGATTAATAAATCCATATTATTAATCGCCCACTGTGCCAAACCTGATTTTGTATAGCCATCTGGACATGTAAAGGATATTGTACATGCGGTTTCTTTGGCATTACATGTTTCACCATAATGTTGTTTGCCCGTGAACACTTCCGTACCATGCGTACAATTCAGTGCATTGTCTGGACATGTTTGACGAACACATTGTTTTTCACATGGTATATAACACTGTGAAATGTCTGTGGCACCTGGTCCATCTGTGATATATCCATCTGGGCATGGACTACATGCAACCTTGCCCGACCAGTCAACTTCAAATCCTGTTTTATACTGATACATATTTTCAGGACATTGTTCAGCAATGTTTGTTCCATAAAATATTGCACTCATTGGTCCAGACACATAAGATGTATTGTCCATTTTTTTAAACATATCAATTGGTACATACCCTGATAATTTTACACACCCATAAAATGTTCCCATAAATTCATTTTCGACCGGTTTGCCTGTAATGTTTTTGAATAATCCAGATGGTATCATTTCTAATGAAGAACAGGACATAAATGTTGCATAAAACTGATTACTTGCGTTATCTGTTATACCGTTAAATAAACCTTCTGGGATTTCAGTCAAAGATTTACAATTAGCAAAAGTGTACATAAACATGCTTTCTGCACCACCAGATACACCGTCAAATAATTCAGATGGTATTTCGGTTAATGATGTACAATTACTGAAAGTATATGCAAACATGCCCAACGCACTGCCGGATACGCCATCGAATAAAATTTTTGGTATCTCTGTCAATGATGTGCATTGATTGAATGTGCCATAGAACATGGAGGTTGCACTGCCACTAAATATAGACCCTAAACTGCCCACTAATTTAGCAATATTTTTATTGTTTTCAAAACTGATTGCAGGTTCATAATCTGATCCGTTATATTCTGTTGCGTCACCACCGATTCCAATAGTACGCACACCAGATGTTTCATATACATGCGAATATGTTGTATTATCAGTATCTGTTTTAACAATCGATTCAACGTTACCATCACCCCAGTCAATCGTATAATTACCAGCCGCCGACAAAGAAAAGATAAAATCTGTTCCTGCTGGCATATCGGTCGTTATAATTGAAAATTCTGGTATCGGCCTGCAAACATCTGTCGTAGTTTGTATGTTTCCGCCAAGTGTACCCGTCAACGTATAGCCGTCATTGCATGTACAAGATGTAGCGGTTGTTGAACCGTTTGTCGAAGAATTTTCAGGACATGCGGTTCTGGATAATAGAGAATTTATCGCTTCTTCATAGATATAATCATCTGTTGGTTCGCCGTTTTCATCGACGAATGCAGATACCGATAATGAATAATAATCTTCCCCAACAGGCTCACAATACACCTGAACAAATTCATCAAGCGTGGCTGTTTCATAAATAGGCAATTTATCCGTTTCGGTTTTGTTGGTATGTTCATCAGAATTCCAACCAGATGAATAATGCCCGCCTGCACAATAAAGTGGATGCCCCCAACAATTCAAGTCATATTCATCTGTTGACGCGTTATACGAGCAATATACATACGCATTTCCACGTTTGTTTGCTTCTGAATTCGGATTATACGTATCCAAAATGTCTGTACTCAAGTCCCCATTGCTTCTTGCAACAAAGTCTTCAACAAACATATACAATACCCCACATTCATTAACAGAGTCATGTAGGTTATTGTCATTTAAATCCATATGAACATCTGGATTGATAACAGCCGCACCGATTGTGTTTGGTGACGTTGGACATGTCGTACATACAGATTGTCCATCATTTGAATATGTATTATCAGTACACGCTGTTCGTACGCCACCAGAACAGGCATAACCAGCAGGACACGTTTCACAAACGCCGTTATTCATGTAATAACCATCATTACATATACAATCTGCAGCACTGGTTGCACCGGGTTGACTGCTGGAATTTGATGGACACGTCTGTGAACATCCAGACAGGCCAGGCGTTGCGACACCCGAACCATCACAATATGAACCTGCTAAACAAGTCTGATAAGATGTGCCATTAAAATATTTGCCCGCTGGACACTGTTCCGCAAAATAAGTACAAATAGATTCATTTTCAGATTGTGCAGTCGTGCAATTTAATATCGTGTCTGCACCATATTCACCGCCCAGTTTTGTATGACCAGATGGACACGTGTTGTCTGAAGATACATATACAACATCTTCGGCAACCATTGTGTACCCACTGGGGCACGACACATCAGCCACAGCACTAAACAATGGCACAAAGAACAAAGCCAGTAAAAATGACAAAATTTTATTCAAACTTCCTCCTGCACAAACGCACAAACACCGCAGAAATCTGCGATTTTTGCATCCTAGACAATATAAAGGCTCCTTCCATCTTATGTACAGTGTAGAAAAAATCGGCTATTCAACGCAAGCCTATTTTTTTATATCAAAGTATGATTTTTAATTAAATATACTTTATTGACAATTTATACGAAGTATTTGTTATTCTGCAAATCGACGCATAGCGTCATATGCCAACCCCAGTCCTACACTGGCCATCTTATTTGAATCAGATAGAATTGCATTTGGGAATGTATTACGAACAATCGTTGAAACGTATGGAATCTGGGTTGAACCACCAGTCAAAATAACCAAATCTATATCTGTATTTTTTACAGATGCTGCAGCCAAACAATCGTTCATAGACAACTGTATTTTAGACACGTCGTTTGATATTGCATTTACAAATTCGGATACATTTGTTGTGACAGATGGGCAATCAGACAAAAAATCCAGTGTTTGTATAACTTGGTCCTGATGCGATAAATTTATTTTAGCGTATTCAACATAGTCTAGGTTTGTATGTCCTAAATTATTTTTTAATATATCCATCATTCGGCTAATTTTATCTGGGGATTGTGCATTAATCTGAATTCCACGCATAAGTGATAAAACCTGGGGAGTATATGCACGGTTTACAAATGACCAAGTTGCCAAATCGATATAGGGTGCATTTGGTACTGGCAATATTTTGTCCCCACTATGATACAACGTTCCCAGACCGTATAAAGGCATGAATTTATCAATCGCAAAACTTCTATCAAAATCGTTACCGCCTATTCTGATACCAGTATTCGCCAAAATATCGTCTGTTCTGTCGGTTTTATGTGCTAATTTAGGTCCCAGCCGTATAACTGTAAAATCTGATGTTCCACCGCCAATATCTATTACCACTGCTAAATGCTCTGATGACAGTTGTTGTTCATGCGAAAAAGCAGCAGCAATTGGTTCGTACTGGAAACCTATATTTTTAAAACCAACATTACGTGCAATTTGTTCTAACTGCTTTTGTGCTGCAATATCACCATATGTGTCATTATCACGAAAATGCACAGGACGCCCCATGACAACATTGACCACAGGTGCACCGACTGTTTCGTCCAACTTTTCTTTTAGATGTCGAATAAAATACCCTATAATATCTTCGTATTTTATATATCTTCCACGTATTTGGGTTCCTGTTAACATTGTGGATGTCCCTAATATACGTTTTAAACTACGCATAAATCGACCTTCGGAAAAAGGTTCGCGATATTTTTGATGTGCATCATACCCCATATATACTTGTTTATCATTGTCATCAAAAAATAATGCAGACGGAATAGTATCTTTGCCGGGGGTAATCTGGACCATATGCGGCACCCCGCCATCAGATACAGAAACAGCAGAATTTGTCGTTTCGAAATCAATTCCGGCGACATAATGTAATAAAGACATAGGAAAATCCTTGGAGCAGTTATACAGTATTGTAATAAGCTTTTTACATAACGCAAGTTTTTATTGACGGCATATCTCGTACTACCCCACAAAACCCATTTTTACAAAAATAAAACATCGCTTTTTTACGGCGATGTTTTATTAAAAAATTAAGTACTTTCAGTACCTTATGAGTGGCGGAGACGAAGGGATTCGAACCCTTGATACGGTTGCCCGTATACCACATTTCCAATGTGGCGCACTAGACCAACTATGCGACGTCTCCGTATCTGTTGATTATTCTTCGTCTGATACTTCTTCGGCCGCTTCGACTGCTTCTTCGGCTGTTTCCATTGGAATTTCATCAGATGACAATGACGCTTCCAATTCTGCATCAATTTCACGCAACAATGGATCTTCGCTGCCGACTTCCAATGATTCTTCGCCCAATTCAACAACAGGTGCTTCCTTGTAAGATTGAACAAATTCATGACGTACTGCTTCAACGTCCAATTTGCCACTGGCAATTTCGCGTAATGCGACAACTGTCAATTTATCATCGTTTTTATCAACCACTGCTTCTGCACCACCGTTCAAGTCACGAACACGTTGAGATGCCAACATCCCCAGTTCATAACGGCTTTCTACGTATGGTAATGTGTCAGAATTTGTTGTGCGTGCCATTTTTTATCCTTTGTTGAAATAATTTTCGTCAGGTTATAATGCCTTATGAACACCCAAAATGCAAGAAGAAAAATATTAAACAGCCTAAAAAGCAAATATTTTTTACAAAAATATTGACAAATTATTGTTTATGTATCATATTAAATTTAGTCAAGAACAAATAAAACAGGAGAAATTTTTATGAAAACACGTAAATTTGATAAAATATTAGATGAGATAGACCATTTTTTTGAATGGGGGCACTACGATAGCTCTATTCCTTTGTGGACATTCATAATTATTTTGACTTCTATTATGCTGTATGGCTATTACAACAAACCCGAACTGGAAGAATATAATCTGAAAGAAAAATTACCAAAACCACAAAATGAGGTTGTTGTTAATGACCGTGATATCGCAAAAGGTATCAGACATCAAAAAGAAGTGTCTGTTGACTTTAATCGCATGTATGATGAATTAAAGGGCTGGAAAAAAATAACATGGCCAAGTCAACCGCTGGACACCGCCAGTTGGTACAGAAAAATACACCCATGTCCACCATATAACTATATTCCAACCATGGGCGAATATCGAAAATATATTGATAAATATGAAACAGAATTATATTTTAACGCCAAAAAAAGAGCGTTAACAAAATACGCAAACTATAAAGGTAAATCAAAATAAAAAATTAGAGGCTTTTATGTTTAAGTTTAATATGACAAATAAAAAGGCAAATAACGCAGCAATCGCAGCATTCATACTCTTTATCCTGTGTTATTATGACATCTGCATCCAACCAGATTTAGAAAAATTCAATGTAAAAGAACAAATTCCAGCACCACAAAACAATGTTATTATACACGACTGTGATATTGCAGATGCTATTAAACATCAGCAAAAAGTGTCAGCTGATTTTAATCGTATGTACGACGAATTAAAGGGTTGGAAAAAGATAACATGGCCAAGTCAGCCTGTGGATAGCGTCAGTTGGTTCAGAAAGATACACCCAAGTCCACCGTACAAGCATGCCCCCACTATGCGACAGTATCGACAATACATCTATAACTATGAAATGGACCTGTATGATAAAGCAAAAAAAATATCAGAAACCAAATACGCAAACTATAAAGACAAAACAAAATAACCCTAATTTCCCCTGAAACTAGGGTGTTCTTATATGGTTGAAAATATTAAAATACAGACTATAATTCATATCATGAATAATAAAAACATTAAATCAGTTTCGTTTGGTTGCAGGTTAAATGCACTGGAATCTGAAAAAATCACAAATATGCTGTCCAAACACATTGAAACAGCTGTTGTTGTTAATACCTGTGCCGTTACCGCCGAAGCAGAACGTCAATCAGGGCAAGCAGTACGCAAAATCGCACGCGAAAACCCAAATGTGCAACTGTTTGTGACTGGATGTGCCGCGACACGCAATCCGGAATTATTCACTAATATCCCAAACACAACTGTTATTCACAACCAAGACAAAATGAAAATTGGGGCTTATTTAACCAATAATACCGCCCTGCCCGACGCAGAAATTAAACACGTTCCAAACACAGACACAAAACTGTCCAAGCAATTTGTTCAAATTCAAAATGGCTGCAACCATAATTGTGCATATTGTATTACACGTGCATTGCGTGGACTGGGCATATCTTTTGAATACGATGATATTTTGGCAGATGTCCGTGATGCGGTTAACAAAGGGTTCTATGAAATTGTTCTGACGGGTGTTGATATCGCATCTTATGTCAAGAAAGACGGAGATAAGGTTGTTTTATTATCTGATTTATGTAAAAAACTGTTAAGTGATGTGCCAGAAATTCAACGCCTGCGTCTGTCATCAGTTGATCCTGCCGTACCAGACGTAAAGAATATTATTGAACTGATAAAATCAGAACCACGCATGATGCCACACATGCACTTTTCAATGCAATCTGGGGCTGATACAATATTAAAGTCAATGGGACGCCGCCATAACGCAAATATGGTTCGTGAATTAGTTAGATTGGCAGACGGTAAAATTACGTTCAGCTGGGATATAATCTGTGGATTTCCAGGTGAATCCAAAGATTTATTTAACGAAACATTGGAACTGGTTCATGAAACTAAGCCAATTAAGATACACGCATTTCCTTTTTCGCCACGGCCTGGTACGCCTGCGGCACAGATGCCAAACCAAGTTGACCGTAATACATCAAAGCAACGCGTAAAAATTATAAACGATGCTGCAAATAATAATCGTGCAGAATTTATGCAAACGCAAATCGGCAAGACTGTTCAAGTATTGGTCGAAGAAAACAATATTGCACGCTGTCCACATGACATCGCTGTAAAAATTAGTGGTGACACAATACCGCAAAAGACAATATCTATGATACATTTAATTGATATATGTGGCGATATGTTTGTTGGCCAACAAATTCTTGACAAATAAAAATAATGTAATATTATAAATATAAAACTAACAAAGGATATTTAGAATGAAATCTGAACAACCAATTTTAGAAAAAGCGGATAAAATCGCTATTGCAGTTGCTGTAGCGTTCTTTTTTGTGGTTTCTGGACTGTTAATGAACGACTGTAATAAACGTGCAAAGAAACTGCAGGCCGAAAAGACACAGAATGCCGTTGAAAAAGCCAAAACAAACAACGTAACGACAATAAAATTCTATCAGCAAAACACAAAGTAAAAAACCGCCAAATGGCGGTTTTCTTATATACCTTCTGGGAAATATTTTATTTCAAGTTCATCAAATGTATCTGGACACACACCTTCACATTCTGAATCTTCACTTCTTTTACAAGTCCCTTCCGAATTCTCTTTTTCACAAAACTTTGTTTTACCATCCGTACAACATTTATGCATTTTATCATTAATACATTTAATTTTTAAAACTTTGTTGCCATTTACCTGTACATCATTCTTTTGCACATAGTGCACACACACTTGATTGTTTGATGACAGTGCTGGTGCATCAACCCAACCATATTTTTGTGTAATTTCGTCCATACCGTAATATTTTTCAACACATTTTGTCGTATAATTATTCTGACTGCGACGTCCGCCATTTTCCCAACAAGAACACATACCCCATGACTGTGTATCAACACCTGTATCATAATTGCGTGGGCAAATATATTCTGTTTTCGTACCATCGTTCATATCCAAACCATATAATTCTTTGAAACCCGCGTACATTACATGGATATCATCAAATGCCTTGATTGTACACAATGATTCTGCTTCACCATTGTAAAAATCCATCAAAGAAGCACTTTGATATTCAACAAAACGTCCGTTTAAGTTCATACATTGTGTTGACAAGACCGATAAAACCTGATTATAAACTTCGGTTGCGACACCTGTTGGACGAGTATAACGATCACTAAATTTATCATTAATATACAAACCATACTTGTTGCCATATTTATTTAAACCACCAAAAACTTGGACAATCAAATCAGGATTGCTACATGCACTGATTTCAGACAACTGTTTTGCACAAACAGATACATAATCTATTTTGTCATTTGTTTTTGAGCAATTAGTATTTGCATCACACTTTGTAGGACCTTCAGCATCTGTACAACCTGTACACAGCGTAAACCAATCTGGGGCAGTACCAGGGGTAAACAGTCCACTGTATGGATAATAAAAGTTTTCATAATTTGTACCACCGTATTTATCAAAACACTGTTTTGCAACAGCACGACACGATGCCAACATATCTGTATCTTTTTGAACATTGATATATTCTACAATTATACCGCTGGTTTCATCGCCGCCGAACATACCATTACATGACGCGATATAATCTGTACACATTTTATCCGTTAATGCTATTTTATCTGGGTTAATCGTAACATCGTTTCCTGTGGTCAACGACTGCATCGCAGCAGTTATAGATTTATCTGCATTAACATAACACGAAGATACAAAATCAAAGCATGCTTGCTTAATTTCTTTAACCTTGGATTGCTGTGAATAATAAATATCTAACAGTGCCTTGTCCAAATAATCAGCCCATGCAACATCTGCCTGTTCAACACACTTATCCATTGCGGGTTCTGCAAACTGTTTATATCTGCTTTCAAAATTTTGAACAAATGTACGATTGCTGGACAGTTTTGACAATTTCTGTTTTGAAGCATCAACACCATCTGCAAACTTTAACAGTTCGCCCAACTTATAAAAGTCCGAAACCCCTGCAATAGGCTTGCCTGTTGAAACATCGATATATTCACCGTTGTCTAAACACTTGTGATAATTTTTACCACAAACCTGTTCGCTAAGAATCGCGGCTTCTATTTCATTAATACAAGTTGTTAAATCCGAAGAGTTATGTTTTTGTCTGTTTTCAACACGTGCCAAATCCAACATAGCGTCGCCTTCGCGGACTGCGGACTTTAATTGTTTCTGAGTCGTACCAATCGCAGTTTGCACAGTGTTACAGTCCTGTTCGATTGCCATTAAATAAGCAGTCACAGCACGTTGCATCGATGCGTCTGTACAGTCATTTTTCACTGCCTGACGGCACTGTGGATAAACAGCACTGTATAATGCGACACCATTATATGCGGCAATCGCCTGACCTGCGTCAGACAAACCAAAAGCATTAGCAGTATCAAAAGATATATTAATACTGTTCAAATCAGAATATTTGCCACCAACATTAGAATCTTTACCACTGATTGAGTTCATAATCGCTTGCAATAACGCCTTGGAAGCAGATTTGTCAGACGTCAGGGCATTTTCACCTTCGGATGCTTGTTTCATAGCCGTTGCTTGGGCTGCTGTCATTCCGACCGCTTCCAGACTTTCGGTAAATACAGTTAACTGTTCGTTTGCACTTTCCAGTGTTTTACGCTGATCAATCATATCAAACACACGATCACTGCATGAACAGCGACGATAATCATCGTTTTTTAATGTGCAAAACTGATCCATACATGAAAAATACGTAGTTTTACATTTTTCGTATTCTGCACCTGTACGCGTATCAGACATTGTCTTTTTGTCTGCAGTATCAGTTGCGGCACGCGATACAACAGATTTTTGCACACTGTTCGTTGCGTTACGCGATGATACAGGACGCGTATTAACACTTCTTGGCTGTTGTGTATTAGATTTTGAACGCTGTGTAACAGGTTTCGCACTGCGTGGCGACAAGACAGATGTCTTGGAACTGCTGCGTTTTTGTGTTGTTGCGACACGCGATTGTGTAACAACCCTGCCCGACTTTGACCTGGAGCTTTCTGTTCCATCACGAACAGCTGCGTCGGCAATACCGGCACAAACCAATAAATTCAGTGCAAAAATTAGAATTTTCTTCATCTCTGGTAAAATCTTAGCAAATTTATAAAATTCTGTGCAAGCGAATAATCGCATAAACAACATATAAACAAATTAAATTTTTCTTGTTGCATTTATGTTCAATTTGAATTATTATCATTGACGCTTTTAGGGCGTATGGCGGAATTGGTAGACGCGCTAGTTTCAGGTACTAGTGGTAGCAATACCTTGGAAGTTCGAGTCTTCTTACGCCCACCAAAGAGTTTATGGGGTTGTAGCTCAGCTGATAGAGCGCTACGTTCGCATCGTAGAGGTCGTGGGTTTGAGTCCCATCAGCTCCACCAAATAAAAACGTATTTAAAGTCTTCGGGGATATGGCGGAATGGTAGACGCTGAGGACTTAAAATCCTTTGGTCATTGCGACCGTGTGGGTTCGAGTCCCACTATCCCCACCAAAATAAAACCCCAATTTCTTGGGGTTGTTTTTTTATTCTTGTCCATTTAATACTTGCAGTAAATTCATAACAACACTGCGTTGTTTGTCACTGGGTAATTTCCAATACAGATTTATCAATCTTAACGATTCGTTTTTGCCCAATGGGTCATCTGCCGACTGGTCGCTTACATAATTTTTGGGCAGTTTGCCATTACGCTGTTCGCGTTCAATATGACCGGGCAACCCATGGAAAAAGAATTCAATAGGCGTCTGCAACGCAACACTTAAATCAAACAATCGTGATGCAGAAATTCGATTACCTGCGGATTCATATTTCTGAATTTGCTGAAATGTTACACCGCACAATTGTGCCAAATCTTTCTGAGACAATCCCATCATTATACGACGAAGTTGCATACGCTGTGCAATATGTTCATCTGTGGCGGTGGTTACATGTGGTTTTCTGCTCATATTTCCGTCCTTTGATAATGTACAAGAATATCATATTTTCTTTTATTTTTGCAATTAAAAAACAGTTATGATACCCTGTACTTTGACAAACGAAAGGAATAAAATATGACAAGACCTGTTGTGCTGTGTATCATGGACGGCGTTGGTATAAACACAAATTCTGAAAATAATGCAGTTGCCGCTGCTAAAATGCCTTTTTTCAAGGATTTATTAAGTAAATATCCACATTCACAATTATCAGCAAGCGGTACAGCCGTTGGTCTGCCAGATGGCGTCATGGGAAATTCAGAAGTCGGCCATATCACAATTGGTTCTGGACGCACTGTAAATCAATTTCTACGTCGTTTTCAGTTAGAAAACTGGAACAACAATCAACCGCTACAAGATTTTATCGCACAAATAAAACAATCTGGCGGAATTGTTCATGTCGCAGGATTAATGTCTGATGGCCGCGTACATTCTGATATAAACGATATTATTACAATAATCAAACATATCACAAACGCTGGTTTGCGTGTATGTTTGCACTTTATCGCCGATGGCCGTGATACGTCACCACAATCTGCAAAACAATACATAGATTTAATAAAATCTGAATTAAAATCTGATATTGATAATAAGCATGTTGTTTTTGGAACATTATCTGGCAGATATTATGCAATGGACAGAAATAACAACAACGAACGCACTAAATTGGCATTTGATGCAATCGCATTGGCAAAATCTGATATTATTGCAAACGATATTGATTCCGCATTACAGGACGCATACGCACGTGGCGAAACAGACGAATTTATCAAACCAATTGTTATCCAGGGTGACACGCCAATCACAAATAAAGATGGTTTCTTGTTTGGAAATTACCGCAGTGACAGAGCCAGACAAATTATGCGTGAAATAATAACAACTGGTGCAACAATACTTTGTTTTTCACAATATGGCGAAGGTTTAAACGAATACTGCCCTGCACTGTTGCCAGATATTATGGTACAGAACACACTGGGCGACGTATTGGCAGAACATGGTTTAAGTCAACTGCGTATATCTGAAACAGAAAAATACAATCATGTTACATACTTTTTTGACGCAGAACGCAACATAGATTTTGAAAAAGAACAAAAAATCTTGATTCCATCACCAGATGTAGCAACGTTTGATTTAAAACCTGAAATGTCCGCAGTGGAAATCACAGATAAACTGTTGGACGTGCTGCCAGATTACGACGTCGTGATTTTAAACTATGCAAATGGCGACATGGTTGGGCATACTGGTAATATAGATGCGGCAATTACAGCGATGGAAACATTGGACGCACAACTAGAACGCTTGGTACCTGCTGTACTAAATTTGGGTGGTGTCGTATTGTTAACCGCAGACCACGGGAACGCAGAACAAATGGTTAACCCCGAAACAGGAACACCATGGACCGCACACACAACAAACCCTGTAAACTTAATCGTTGTTGGTGGTGACATAAAATCCGTACAAAACGGTGGCTTGTCAGACATCGCACCAACAATGTTAAAGATACTAGGAATCGAAAAACCAGACGATATGACAGGACACAGTTTGATATAACAAAACCGGCAACATGCCGGTTTATTTTTTTCTGCGTTCTGCAAAAAAAACTTTTAATAACTGGGCGGATTCATCCGCATATTCTGGGACATGATGGACATTTGGTTTCCACAGGTGTTTGTCCGTATCATAGATACGGGCGTTTGATGTAATTCCACCGCCCTTTTCATCTGTTGCAGCAAAATAAACATTGTTTATGCGTGCCAAAGATATTGCCGTCGCACACATGGCACACGGTTCCAAAGATACATAAATATCACAGCCGTCTAAAAATTTTGTCCCCAGTTTTTTACACGCACGATTTATCGCAACTATTTCAGCGTGTAATGTCGGATTTTTTCGCATTTGTACTTGGTTTTCACCACGTGCAATTATTTTGCCTTCACGCACAACAACAGCACCGATTGGCACATCTTCGTGCAGAAAAGCTTTTTTTGCTAAAACAATGGCTTGATTCATAAATTTCATGCTTTATACTTTATAGCATGGATTCAAAATTGCAAATTATTTCTGGCAAACACCGCGGTCGCAAATTGCGACTGCCACCTGATGCACGACCAACACAAAATCGTGCCAGAATTGCATTGTTTAATATGCTGGAATCCGGTATTGTTGATTTTACCCAGAATTTATCTGTTTGGGATGCGTTTGCAGGTTCCGGGGCGTTCGGTTTGGAATGTTTATCCAGATATCCAACTGCAAAAGTTATTTTTACAGATGTTTCGCCGACATCATTAAAAACAGTTCGCGACAACTTAAACACGTTGGGCGAAACCGCAATTGTAATGCAAAAAGACGCGATTGCTTCTATTTCTGAATTTGGCGGAATTGCAAACTTAATCTTTATAGACCCACCGTACGCTGATTCAAATCTGGGCTGTGTTTTTGTGCACAAGTTGGGCAAACATGCTGCATCTGGCACCATACTGATATGGGAACAAGAAATTGGTCACGAAGCAGAACCAGACACAACAAAATGGCAAATTTTACGTGACAAACGATATGGCCGTGCCAGATTTTTGATTCTTGTAAAAATATAGTTGAATTGATTTATCTTTTTTTTGTAACCTATTCTTATAGATACTAAAAGGAACGAGAGGAAGTCGGAATCCAATGCGTGTAATCGTCTTATTTTTGACGGTGTTTTTTGCATTGCCTGTTTGGGCAAGTATTCTGTAAACGAAGCTATTGAAACGCGCGTTGGTATTTCTGCGGATACAAAACAGACACTAGCTGGCGAATATACTGTAACCGGTTCATTCAAAGTGCCTACCCAACCATTACCATCCCCAGAATAAAAAATACTATGAAAAAGATTATTAGTTTTTTATGGGCCTGTGTTGTATGAAATTTGGCCAAACGCAACACAAAATCAGGTAGGAGATGCATTTTATAAATGTTCTAAATTATCTGATTATAAATCTATTCCAACCACATGGCGATAAAACTTCTTGATTTTTCAAAGTTTTTAAGTAATAATATGCCCCGCACAGCACCCTTGGAGGCTGTGTAAGTATAACAAAAAAGCTATAAAAGGACAAAAAATGGCGATTAATTTAAATGCAGAAATTCGCAACGTTGCTGGCAAGGGGGCCGCACGTAGCATCCGCAATAACAAAAACATCCCTGCAGTTATCTATGGGGAAAAGAAAGCCCCTGTTGCAATCGAACTGAACGGTCATGAATTTGGCTTGTTGTTGAACACACCAAGTTTGCGGACAAAATTGTTCCAAATCAAAACATCCGAAGGCACAGAAGATGCAATGTTGATGGATATCCAATATCATCCTGTATCTGATGCACCAATTCATGCAGACTTTAAACGTATCGACGTTAAAAAACCTGTTAACGTTGTTGTTCCTGTTGAAGTTATCAATGTTGAAACATCAAAAGGTTTGAAATTGGGCGGTACTTTGAACTTTGCAGTACGTAAAGTTGCATTGCGTGGTTTGGTTGATGCAATGCCAGAAAAAATCGTTATCGATTTGGCTAACTTGACAATTGGTGACGTAGTTCACGGTTCTGACTTGGTATTGCCAGCAGGTATCGAATTGGGCTTGCACCAGGCTGAATTAGCATTTGCTATTATCGGTGGTAAAATGCCAATGGAAGAAGATGAAAAAGCAAAAGCTGCTGCAATGGCTGCTTCAAAGAAATAATCTTCTGACAGATATGAAAATTAACCGTCCGTTTTGGGCGGTTTTTTTAAGAAAATATGTCTGTTGCCCCTTGAAATCATTTTTTGCATAACTATATGGTGGGTAAGCGAAAATTTTAAGGAGTGAAAAATATGGGAAAAGTATTAGGTATTGACCTTGGAACAACAAACTCGGCCATGGCGTTCATGGACGGAACAGAACCAAAAATTATCGAAAATTCCGAAGGACAACGCACAACACCATCCGTTGTTGCCCTGACAAACAGTGGTGAACAATTGGTTGGTATCACAGCCAAGAATCAGGCTGTTACAAATCCAGAAAACACAATCTATGAAATCAAACGTTTGATGGGATTGCGTTTCGACAGTCCTGCTGTCAAAGAAATCGCAGCACGCGTACCTTATAAAATCGTTGCTGGCGAAAACGGTGACGCATGGGTTGAAATGGACGGCAAAAAATATGCACCATCACAGATTTCTGCAATGGTTTTGGCAAAATTAAAGAAAGATGCTGAAAGTTATCTGGGCGAACCTGTCACAGATGCGGTTATTACAGTACCTGCATACTTTAATGATTCACAACGCCAAGCAACCAAAGACGCGGGCCGTATCGCAGGATTGAACGTTTTGCGTATTGTGAACGAACCAACAGCCGCAGCATTGGCATACGGTTTGGACAAAGGCAAAGACGGCGTAATTGCTGTGTATGACTTGGGCGGTGGTACATTTGACGTATCTATCTTGGAAATTGTTGACGGCGTATTCGAAGTTAAATCAACAAACGGCGATACAGCATTGGGTGGTTCAGACTTTGACGCACGTATTTTGGAACACTTGATTGCTGAATTCAAAGGCCAAACAGGCATCGATTTAACTGGTGATAAATTGGCACTGCAACGCTTGAAAGAAGCCGCAGAAAAAGCAAAGATTGAACTGTCTTCAAAAACATCTACGGACATCAATCTGCCATATTTGACTGCAGATGCCACGGGTCCAAAACACTTTAACACAACACTGACACGTGCAAAATTGGAATCTTTGGTAGCAGATTTGATTGAACGTACAATCGAACCTTGCAAAAAAGCACTGAAAGATGCAGGTCTGGAAAAATCACAGATTAATGAAGTAATCTTGGTTGGCGGTCAAACACGTATGCCAAAGGTTGCAGAAACAGTTAAAGAATTCTTTGGTCGCGAACCACACAAGGGCGTTAACCCAGACGAAGTTGTCGGTATGGGTGCTGCAATTCAGGGTGGGGTTTTAAAAGGCGATGTCAAAGACGTATTGTTGTTGGACGTTACACCATTGTCATTGGGTATTGAAACATTGGGCGGCGTTTTCACACGCTTGATTGACCGCAACACAACAATCCCAACAAAAAAATCACAAGTTTTCAGTACAGCCGAAGATAATCAATCTGCTGTAACAATTCGCGTATTCCAAGGCGAACGCGATATGGCTGCTGATAACAAACTGTTGGGTCAGTTTAATCTGGAAGGTATCGCACCTGCCCCACGTGGTATGCCACAGATTGAAGTATCTTTTGATATCGACGCAAATGGCATTGTTCACGTATCTGCAAAAGACAAAGGCACAGGCAAAGAACAAGCGATTTCAATTAAGTCTGATGGCGGTCTGTCCGAAGACGAAATCAAACGCATGGTTGATGAAGCCGCAGCAAATGCCGAAGCAGACAAACTGAAACGCGAACTGGCAGAAGCAAAGAACACAGCTGAAACAGCCATATTCAGCATTGAAAAATCACTGAAAGAACATGGCGATAAAATCAGTGAAGATGAAAAGAAGTCAATCGAAGAAGCCAAAAAAGAATTGGCAGATGAATTGGCCAAGGCAGACGCAACTGCACAATCACTGAAAGAAAAGACAGACGCATTGTCTGAAAAAGCCATGAAATTGGGCGAAGCAGTATATAAAGCAGCCCAGGCAGAACAAGCCGCGTCTGGTGAATCTGAACAGAAAAAGAACGAAGACGGAACCGTTGACGCAGACTTTTCTGAAAAGAAATAAACAAATCCCCCGTTTGGGGGATTTTTTCTTGCCTTAAATTTATTTGTATGATACATATACGCCCCGTGCGAAAATAATACGGGACAAAATGTACATAAATAAAATATATAATGTTTTACAAGACTTTTCTTTAGAAAACAAATTCACACCAGATATGAACCTGATGTATGATGTCGGTTTGGATTCTTTGGAAATGATATGGATGCTGACAGACGTCGAACAAAAATGCGGTCTGCCATATAAATCTATACGTGTATCTGAATTTGAAATGCAACTGTTAACAATTAATGGTTTGGCAAAAAAGATAGAAGTTGCATACGAACTGAAAAATAAGAAGATGACACCATGGGGTGCAAAAATAGCCTATTTAACATCTTTTGATTTTGGCATTTTTAAACAAATCGCAAAATTACCATTCAGACAAAAATAAGGGAACACAATGTATTTGCACATCGTATATCAAGTCATAGAAGAATTATTCGGAAAAAAGGCATTAACACCTGAAACACGCCTGACAACAGATTTAAATCTTACTGGCATAGATATTGTCGAACTGGTTATGAACATTGAATTACGTTTAAACTTGCCACCATTTTCACTACGCGTTTCGGAACTGGAAGCCCCATTTACAACAATCAGTACGTTGGTAAAAAAGATTGAGCATGCCAAACAAATCGAACTGCAAAAAGCAGAACAAGCATTACAACAACAGCAATCAAAAGTAACATTTTTCAGCAAGTTTAAACAACGAATTTTATCTATTTGTAAATAAAAGCTACCGCCAAACTGGCGGCTCTTTTTTATTGACAATTTGTTTTTTAGTCTATATCATAGATAGTAGTTACTATAAAAGGATATAAAATGACTATTGAAACTCAGGTTAAATCTATTCTATACACCAAGTTTTTTGTTGACCCTAAAGACAACAAAGCAACTCTGATAGGTGACTTAAACATGGATAGTCTGGATATTGTTGAATTGACTATGGAATTAGAGAGAGAATTTAATATAACAATTCCAGAGTCTGTATGGGACAACTATGCACCAATGACAGTAGCCGGGCTGATTGATGTGGTAGAAAAAGCCGGAGGCGTGGCTGATCCCAAGTTTGATGCACCAGATTTTTTACGCGAATCACAATCAACACAAGAACAAAAACACACACCAGTGCAACACAATACTGCCAAAAGTGAAGTTGCACCAGTGCAAAAGCCTTTTAAAGGATTGTACACAACGTCAGCCAATGGAAAAGCAAAGTGTCGTTTAACAGGCAGACCATGTCAAAAAATAACGCCAGATGAATTAGCAAAGAATACACAATCGTTAAATCTGTGTCGTCAGTATAAATGCATAATTGAAAAGAACTTTCAAGAAATAATGCAAGAACACACCAAATAAAAATACCGCCAAACGGCGGTGTTTTTTATTTCTGTTCACCAATATAAATTCCCATATTATATGCTGTTTCCAGTAATGGGTCGTCTGGGGATACATATGCGTTCGAAGTCATTAAATCTGGGATTTTTGGATCACGTACAACTTCCCCAGATTCAACAAATTCAGACAGTGGCACAGTATGAACACTGTCACATTGCAACACTGTCATAACATAGGTTTCATTATTTTCAATCGCATTTATTGCACAGTCTGCAAAACGTGTCGCCAATATACGGTCAGCCGCTGTTGTGTCCCCTGCCCGTTGGGTATGTTCTGGGAACGCAGTTCTGTTTACAATACCGGCCGCCGTCAATTTGCGTGAAATCATATCGGCCGGACGACCCGAATGCCCACGCAACGATATACCTTCGGATACAATAATAATACCGTAATCTGTCGGCTGATTTTTAATATGTTCAACCAATGCATTAACATCAAATTTAATTTCAGGAATCAATATCGCAGACGCACCAACCGCAACCCCCGCATTTAATGCCAAATTACCGCAATCACGCCCCATTGCCTGCACAACGAACCAACGATGATGACTGCGTGCAGTTAACATCAACTGATCGCAATAAGATGTCAATTGTTGTACGGCTGTATCAAATCCAATTGTTCTGTCTGTTAATGGAATATCCATATCAATTGTTTTCGGTATGCAAATCAGTTGTAAATCACGATATATTTCACGATTTGCCCATGCAAGTGATATACTGCCATTACCGCCAATTAATACCAACGCATCCAATTTTAATTCAACCAACGACTTGTGTAATTGTTTATTAAATGCCGCCGTTTTTCCACGCGAAATTGCCGTTTCAAAATTTAACGCATTTGCATGTCCATTATGCAAAAAACTGCCCGCCAATCTGGCATTTTCAATTGGCAACATTAAATCATTTAACTTTACCACTGCAGGCGGCGTTACACACAAACCATCGGTACCATCTAAAATACCATAAACCGCCCATTTCCGCAACGCGGCACCACGAACAATACGTTGAATTGCAGTATTCAAACCACTGCAATCACCGCCGGTTGTCATAATTCCTATTTTTTTCATGATTTTTCCTTACTTTTCTGGGTTATTATATCACAAATAAATTGACAAAGAAATATTATTTGCGATAATTTGTCCACGACAAATTGGAGATTTCAAATGACAACCAACAACAAACAAAATATGGGCAACACAAAACGTTCAACAGACGACCTGATTGATAATGCAATTTCTAAACAAAATGACTGGTTGGAAAACCGTCGTGCATACACACGCAGTTTCTTGAAGAAATTTAATGTGTTTACCGAAAAGAAACAATCAGAAACAAAAAAGAAAAAAGAAGATAAGTACGCTGTACTGAAAAGTTATTGGTTCCCTATTCTGTGTGCTTTTATTGTTATATTTGTTGCGATATGGGTTTCTTTTATTCGCGTAAATCATACACCTAAAATAGTTTTAATACCAGACGCACCAACACAACAAGTCGTTAAACAAAAAAAAGAAATTGTTGTGCCAGAATTTGATATCGTTCGTATCGATAAAGATGGTGGCATTGTGATTGCAGGTCGATGGATGGCAAACAATACTGTATCTGTTATGGTAAACGGACGCATCGTTGCAACCGAAAGCACAAATCCATACGGTGAATTTGTATATTCTCCACAAAACAAATGGGCCGCTGGCAATTATACAATCGCATTAATCGGTGGTGAACCAGAAGTAAAATCATCTGAAAAAGTATTTGTTTATATTTCTGAAAACGGTCCTGAAAATTCTGTGTCTTTGTTAATGACAAAAGACGGCAGTACATTGTTGCAAATGCCAACTGTATTAAACGACAATGATTTGACAGTGTCTAAAATCGATTATCTTAGCAACGGTCGCATTGTTGTTACAGGCGACGGCATGCCAAGATTACGCGTGTCTTTAAGTTTGAACGATGAATATATCGGATTTGCACGCGTATCTGACCATAAACATTTTGGTCTGGGTGCTGATGTTGGTGATTTGGTTTCCGGTCAAGAATATACATTAACTGTTCGTATGCACGATGGTGATGGACGCACAGTCAGTTCTGTAACACATAAATTTACAATGCCAGAAATGACAGGCGATGACGATACATACTATACAGTTCGTCGTGGCGATTGCTTGTGGATTATTGCACGTAACTTTATGCGTCGTGGCATACTGTTCAGCATTATCGCAGATCGTAATAATATCACAAATCCTGATTTAATTTTTCCAAAACAAGTTTTACAAATTCCAGTATCATCAAAGTAAAAGGAAATCATAATGAATTTTACATTTGCTTTATCTGAAAAAGAATTAGAAGAACGCACACACCCCAGTGCATTTACTTCATATAATATGCTGGATGAAAACGCACAGCAATACAATGATTTACCTCTGCATGAGAAAAAAGTACTGGAATATTTAGTACACGCATCCGACATCATTGATCGTGTCGCATTAAAGATGGACCATCCATACAACATAAAATTCGAACAATTTTTAAAAGATGAAATCGCCAAAGGCAACAAGCAAGCAAAAATGACAATGGACCTGTTCCGTGGTCAACGTGGAATTTTTGGACATGAACGAAACGGCAATTCCGTTGCATTAACCAACGATGTCGAACAACGTTTAGGACGCGGCTTTTATCCGTATGACTTATCTGTTCCAGAATTTCATGATATTTTAATCAACATGCTGAACAATGGGCAAGATGCACAGGTTAGAAAAATATTAAATCAACGCAGCATTGTAAAACGCAATGGCAATCAACTGGTTGCACAAGATTACACCCAGGCGTTTCAAAATGAATTTCGCGAAGTTGCTTTCTTGTTAAACTGTGCAGCACACATTACACAAAATCCTGAGTTTAAAGAATATTTAAGATTACAGGCATCGGCTTTGTCAGACTATAAACCATACAAAGATTGTGTTGCCGATAAAAAATGGGCAACACTGCAATCTGGCCCACTGGAATTTACGCTGGGGCGTGAAAGTTATGACGACGCAATGACACCAACTGTTTTAAACAATCCACAATTAAAAGCAATGTTGGACGAACGTGGAATTACACCATATCCAAAAGATACACTGGGTACAACTGTTGGTATTGTTGATAAAGCAGGAACTGATTATCTGTTAAAAATCAAAGAGTATTTGCCAATACTGGCAACAAAAATGCCTCGCAGTTCTGAATACAAACAAACAATATCAAAAGATACTAAACAGACAATGGTTGATGTCGATTTAGTCACCGTTGGTGGACACGTTGGTACATATCGTGGCGGGATTACACTGGCCTTTAATTTGCCAAACGCAGATAAATTGGCCGTAAAAACTGGTGGTGGACACAGAACTGTATATTTAAAACAAATGCGTAATTCGAAATACAGTGACGGACTGAAAAAAAAGTTAGATGCGTTACTGGCACCAGAATTTCATAAATATTTTTCTGTACCTGCATTACATGACTTTACAATTCTGCATGAAAACATGCACACATTGGGTCCAAAAGAAAACTTGGAATCGTTGGGACAATACAAAAATATCATTGAAGAACACAAGGCTGACGCGGGTTCTGTCGCAATGCTAGATGAATTGGTTCGTTGTGGATTTTTTACCCCACAACAAAAGAAAGAAATATTAACATCATGGTTGGTCGCATATCTGTACCCTGCTGCAAATTTCAAAACAGCACATTCAAAACGAAATATTATGCAACACAATATGTTATTTGAAAGCGGTGCGATTAAATTAGACAAGACAGGTCGATTGGTCATAGATTTTAATCGCGTAACAGATCGTAGCCATAAAATGCTGGCAGATGTGATTGACATTCAATTATCTGGCGACCCAGAAAAAGCACGCAAATATATTGAAAAATATGCAGTATGGTCACAACCACTGCAGACACTGGGTTCAAAACTGTCTGTAATTGACACACATCGTAATTCTTATATTACAGAACTGTTGGCAGACAGAATACGCCAATTTACGATATAAAACAGCGTTTTTACCTGTTGTATCACAACAAAATAAGTTGACAAACAAATATGCTACATTATAATTTTGTCAAATTAATTACAGCGACAGGTAAAAACGAACAATGGAAATTTGCAACAAAATCAGTTTAGCAATTAAAAATACAAATTGGTGCAATTTAAAGTGTGCCCACTGCTGCGAATGCAGTGGTCCAAATATTACACCAAATATCATGCCATTAAACAATGTTGAAAAATACATTGGTGAATTTAATGCAATGCCGTTACCAAAATGGGAACACATGGTGTTTACAGGTGGCGAAACAATGGCACCCTATTTCCATGGACGAATGGAATATATACCACAATGTTTAGAAATTGCATCATCCTATGGCATGGTACCATTTGTTAAAACAAATGGCGTATGGGGTACTAACGAAGAATTACGTCATCGTATTTTGCGTGACTTTGCCAATATTGCATACAGACAGAACAAGTTGATGTCTTTGGATATTTCTGTGGACCGTTTTCATAAAAATATACCGGCTGTATGCAACATATTAAATGATGTCGTACGCAGTGATTATTTGGCACCGGCTGTACGTATTAGTCTGGCAGGTTTAAACGATACTAAATCATACAAGGCATTTACAAACCTAATTCGTGCACTGCGTGAAAAAGGCCTGGGCGTGAACTTTAATCCAGACCAAGAATTTATAATCGAAGTCCCAGACGTTCGTGCAATGCGAGTATTTTATAACTTTAATATCGCTATCAGCAATATCGGTCGTGCTGCAGACAACAATCTAGGCAACTATGTACCAGATGGTCGTACAAACATATTAGATGGTAATTGCCTACAAATTGATAATAACGATATTGCAAGACTAAATTATAAACATTCCACAGCGGTTAACGGTCGTTCTTTGTTTGATGTTACAAAGGAATTGCTGGCAAAGGTACGATAATGGATAACGTGTCTGCTATTTATGATGACGGATTACACATATCATACAACACGACTGGTTCTGTTGCATGTTCTATTACTTCTTTGGCAGAAGTTTTTGTTGAATGGTATCTGTTTGATTCCAGCAAGCCAAAAACGATTGAAGAATTTTTAGAAACAGAATCTTTGCATGATTTATTTACACCAGAACAATTTATTGCCATTATGGCCGGCAACGCCCATATCGACGATACGTTGTGCGAATTATTATCGTATGTATTGCCTTTTAGAATTACCAGCGAACGTATAAGTTACTTGAATTCGCTAATAAAACAATATACGCCAGAATTAACATGTTCAGCAGATATAATAATTGCAAAAGCAACAGAAATAAAAAACAAAAAGGAAACCATACAAAAACAAGAAGAACGAAAATATATGCGTGAATATCATCAAAAGTTTAAAGACAGAATACACGCACAAAAACGCATATACTATTTAGAAAACAAAACAAGAATTCTTGAACACATAAAACAGTATTATATACAGCATCGCACTGAAATCTTGGCACGTCAGGCACAATGGCGTGAACAAAATGCAAAACTTTTAAAACAATACTATGCAGATTATCGTAAAAACAATCCTGACATTGTGGCAGAACGAAAAAAACGTGCATACCAAAAGAAAAAAGAAATTTACAATTTAAAATCACATAAGTATTATTCTGAAAACAAGGCAGAAATCTTAAAACAACAACATGAATACCGTCAACGTAACAAAGCACAAATTTTGCAACAACAGCGTGAATATTACGAAAAACACAAAGCAGAAATAAATCAAAGAAATGCCTTGAAAGGAAAAGAACACATACAAGACAAACAATTGGCACGACGAATATGCCCGACATTCAGATTCTTAATGGAACTGAAAGCAAATAATCGTGACCTGTTCTTGAGCAAATTTACCAAACGTGAAATCATCGCAACCAAAGCCAAGAAAAACTGTATTGCATTACAAACAGGCGATTGGACCAAATGCTCATTGTGTGCTGGTACAGAACAAACATGTCCAATAACAAAAGCATTTGAATTTGAAAATGCATTGGCAGAAATTCGTAACCAAGTCCAAAATATTATTACAGAAAATCAAAAATAAAACCGACCATTTTGGTCGGCTTGATTTCTGGTGCGGGCGAAGGGAATGTATAATTCCCACGCAAAATCAAACCAATCGTAAAACTCTTGGTGATTTTGCTGGGCCCCTTTCACTTCGCTATTGCTTCGTTCCGAACCCTTTTGTCGGGTTCTCTTCCGTCGTTGCAATCCAATAATTAAACCGGCACAAGGCCGGTTGAATTCTTGGTGCGGGCGAAGGGAATCGAACCCTCGTCTTCAGCTTGGGAAGCTGACGTGCTACCATTATACCACGCCCGCGGTGTTGTGTATTTTATATAAATCATTTTTAAATGTCTATGAATATTTTAGCCTTGTGCAAACAAGACTATTTTTGTTATAATTTTACTACAAGAGAGATGTTTCATAAAATACACAAATTTTTATTCTTAATTTTGTGTGCCTGTTTTGTTGGCACTGGCTGTTACGCAGACGATGTATCAGATATAATACGCGATTCCAAACGATTATCCAGTGCACAGCAAGGGGATAAATCTGCCGAAATATTTGACGATGTCGATTATCTAAAAAGTTTGTTGGAATCTTTTGATTGGGCAAATTCATCCAACCCACAGCGACGCGAACTGTATAAAAAATTGGAAAACACAGTACGTGAAATCGAAGACGCCGAAACAGATGCAGACCAAGAAGCACTGGACGAAAAACGTGCAGATGCAAAAGCTGCAAAAGAACGCGAACAATCCACAGCAAACAAGTTACTTGGCGGTGCCACAATGGGTGCAATGGGATTGGGTGGCATGGAACTGGCATCTGCTTTGTCTGAAAAGCAAGTTATGGAAGATGCAGAACAAACAATGAAGGCCTATTTGGCAACATTTACATGCAGATATTCAGACGGCGGCATTGTCCAGGGTGGCGAAGTTGATATTGAATTACCTGGTGGCAATGAATTATTACCGCTGGTCACAGAATACAAACAACTGGCAGCTGATTTAAAGGCACGCAAACAAGCACTGGATATAGCCCCCGGAATAGAAAGCGAAGAAATAATAGACAAGGCAAATTCTGGTCTGTACGACGACGAAAGCACAGGAATAACAGATGGTGTTTACACATCCGTATCACGTGCATTACAAAACGAAAACAGCGAAGACGCCAAAGAGTGGGCTGCCGACAAAGAAGCAATTGATAAAAAAATCAAAACATCCGCAACCGTTGTCGCTGTAACTGCCGTGGCCAGTATCGCCGCAAATTTGGCAATTAACAGCAAGAAAAAGACCGAAGTCGCATCCAAAGCCGATGCCACACGTAAAGAAGTTAGAAATATCCTGGACGAAATTATAAAAAATTGTAACGCCGAAATCGAGGCATCTGACAGCGATAACGTGCATCTATTAACAGGATATGAAGACTTGGGCGAACTAGAAGGACATCCAATATGCAAATAAATATAATACGTGTATTTTTTAAATCTTTTTGCTTGGCCAGCGTATTATGCATGTTTGGCGTACGTCCTGCAATATCTATGGAAGAAGCATGCCGCAGTGTCGGGACCAGCGGCGACTGTACATTATTTAAAGAATTTATCCAGGTCCAACCAATGGTCGCACAAGATTTAATAAGACTGGCCTTAAATGACCAAAATGTAACTTTTGGCGAATACACAAATAAAACTGTCGGAGATGACACTTATGAAGTCACAGACAGCAGTGGTGCAAAACACGTATTTTATTTTGACGATTTACAAGATTCAAAGTCATTTAACGTAAACACATCTGTTGCTGGGGCGGTATGCCTGTTAAATGGCGGAAAAACCCAAAGCAAATCAGATCTGTGCTATGGCAGATTATCAGAAACCAAACTGAACAGTGAATTGGCCACGTTTGGCATGTCTGCACAATGCTTTAATAACATGAACTCTGAACCATACTGTAAAATTATACACAAGATGAAAACGGGTGAATTGCATGGTTTTATATACCAAGGAAAACAAATCATAAATCCTGAAACCTTTAAAACAATGCAAATTGTCAGCACTGATGAAGTACAAAAATATCTAAGTGATTATACAATGCTGTCTATTGGGGCATACGGTTTGTTAATGCGCGGTTTTAAGTGTCTTAGCATGCCACAAACATACAGATCCAGCACACTGGAAGCGGACGATGTTTTGTCGTGCACAGTTACATATTACGACCCAAACGAAGATAAAACATACAAGCAAACCATTGACTTCTTGTTTGACGACATGTATGAACACAACAAATTAACCGCCAGTGCAGGACGATCTGGATTGGTATGTTCTGCCCAAGGAGGCAGTGCAACATCCAAGGGCGTATGTGCCGGATTCACAGAAGACATGTGTTTAAAATTACAATCTGATTTTGATGTGGACACAGAATGGAATCCAGAAGCCGGCGGTTGTATTATGCAGGATTCACAGAAAAATGCACGCCGACAAAAAACAGCACAAATATCAGGTTCTGTTGGAATGTTTATTTTAGGTGTTGTAACATTACCTGTGTCAGGTGGTACATCTGGCGTTTTCATAGCCGCCGCGATTGGCAGTTCATTGGTATTGATATCCACCGTAACTTCAGGAACTATTAATGCTGTTATAGACCAAAAATTCACCACCGCACTGATGGCTGCAAATTCTTGTCTGATTAACCAATGCGGTGGCACAATTACAAAAAAAACAACATGTGACACATGCCCAAACAAAGGGACCATAACAAGGATGGACGTTGCAAACAAAACATCCGCAGATTGTATAAGTTGTGCAACAACATCTGTTCGCGATATAATTGAAACAGTTATCACATACAATGGCGACTTTGCAGCAAGCAACGCAAACGCATCTGCATACATGATTGACGTACTGTATTCTGTTATCAGTGGCACATTACAACCAATATGTTTAGAAAAAGTAGCAACTGGTATCGAAACAAGCCCATGGATGACAATCAAAGATATTTCAGATACAGCAATGTTGGTCGGAACCGTAATGTCATTGGGTGCGGGCGTTGCTGGCAAATTTGCTAAACCTAATCTGACGACGGTTATGGATAACTTAGTCACAAAAATCCAGGGATTAAAAGGTGCAAAAATCAACACTGCCGCACTGGAAGCATTGGCTGTAACAGGACGCATGGAAAAAACTATTGACAGAATCAGCAAAGCTGGCACCAGCACATTTAACGCATTAAAAAACTATAAAAAGGCACGTGCATGGCAAAAGTTATCTACAAAAGCTGCCGATTTCGTCAACCAAATAGACGCACCAGCATCTACCACACCGACAAGTGTATATGATGCATGGTTGTCATCTTGCAATAAACAATTCCCTTGCGATATAACCATAGACGAATTTATGACCACTGAAAAACTAAACAGTTTGTGTCCAGGGACGTAAACATAAACTTTTCCTTGCTTTTTCAAAAAAAGACAAGTATAATCATCGGGCAAATCCCAAAGATTGCCATTATTATAAAACCAGTTCGCAGCATGCGTGTGGTACATCATCCGACGAGTTTCGTCCTTGATGGCGGTTTTCTTTGTGGTTAAACAGTTAATAAAATATAAGGAGCAAAAAATATGGCAACTGTTATTCGTTTGGCACGCTATGGTGCAAAAAAACGTCCATACTATCACATCGTTGTGACAGATTCTCGTAATGCACGTAATTCTGGTAATGTTTTGGACACTGTTGGTAAATACGACCCAATGCAGGCAAAAGATAGCGACAAACGTGTTATCTTGAAAATCGATGAAGTAAAAGCCTGGTTGGCAAAAGGTGCACAACCATCTGATCGTGTTTATAAATTCTTGGCAAATGCTGGCTTGGTTGCAAAGAAGGCAATTCCAGTTCAAACAAAGAAACATTTGCAATCTGAAAAAACACAGATGAAAATCAAAGACAAAGCCGATAAATTGGCTAAAATCGCAGAAGAAAAAGCTGCTGCAGAAGCGGCTGCAAAGGCTGCTGCCGAAGCAGAAGCGGCTGCACCAGCAGAAGAAGTTGCAGAAGCAACAGAAACAGTTGCAGAATAATTTTTACTGTTTTATTATATCTGCACAGACAGATTGGTTTGTGCAGATTTTTTGACTTTAAAAAAGGTAAAAATATGGAAAACTGCCCGTATGATAATACAACTTGCGATTATCAAACAAAACGTGTAAAAAAATGGGTAGACGCGGTTGAATATATGGCTGCGAACAAGGTGAATCTTGTGTTCTATAGCAGTCCGACAATGTTTGATAACTGTGATAGATCCGCAACTTGCCCCAGATATATCCTGTGGTTGAACGAACAGAGGCAACAAAAAAGCAAATAAAAGGTCAAATTATGGCAAAATGTCCGCATGATGGGTTAGAATGTGAAAAGCTGGCCGAAGGTTTTGAAAAATGGCGTAGAGCGGTCAATTTTATGTCTGGAAATCAGACTAAATTAGTATTTGTAACAAGTCTAAGAATGTTGAATAAATGTAATGATGTTACAAACTGTGCCAGATACGCTGAATTTATGAAACAAAAATTACAGAAAGAAAAAATAAAATAAAGGATATATTTATGTCAAAATGCCCTTATGACGGATTTGAATGCGAAACACAAACAAAACGCATCGACAAATGGAAATCTATGGTACACAATGTTGCACCAAAAGATGGACGCGTATTTTATACCAGTGCAGATATGTTTGAGAATTGCGAAGATAAAAACACATGTATCAGATACATAAATTTAATGAAACAACCACCACATAAAACAAAATGACAGATTCAAAAAATATTTTAGTTGGTAAAATTGTTGCCCCCCAAGGCATTCGGGGCGAAGTTCGCGTCCAGACCTTCACAGCCACACCGCGTGATTTTCAAAAATTAAAAATCAAAAGCACGCGTTTTAATGATGGCGATTTTAAGTTTGTACGTGTCGTACCAAATTCAACAGTTATTATCGGTAAAATCACAGGTATTGACGACAGAAACACCGCAGAAACATTACGTGGCACAGAACTGTTTATTGAACGCAATACCCTGCCCGATTTAAAAGCAGATGAATTCTATCAGGCAGATCTAATCGGATTTGATGTTATACGTAACGGCATAAAGATTGGTATCGTAGATTGTTTTCAAAACTATGGTGCGGGCGACATTATCGAACTGGACAATGGCGATATGGTGTCTTTTATTGGTGCAGATGTTGATACAAATAATAAAATAATTTATGTAAAGTAAGGAAAGAAATATGCAATCTATAAAAATAACAAAATCCGTTGGTGCTGTATTTATAGATTGCAAAAAATGTAATCCAAACTGTCCTTTGCAACAACAAATACAAAAAAATCCTGATATTGTAATATGGGAACCGTTTGATAACATTAAAGAACACACGATAAGAACACGCAATTTATTGGTTGGCATAGAAAAAATCACACAAAACGCACAAGATTTTTACAATTTAGCACATAAAATATGCTATAATTGTACAGAAAAACAAAAGTAAAATGCACTTTAATATACTGACTATCTTTCCAGAAATGTTCCCAAGCACCCTGTCGGGTGGCGTGGTTGGTCGTGCATTAGATAAAAAGATTTGGTCATACGATGTTATCAATATTCGTGATTTTGCTATTAACAACTATGGCAGCGTTGATGACACACAATTTGGCGGCGGTGCAGGTA
>JAZRGB010000045.1:0-1578 GCA_045643965.1 Candidatus Enterousia sp.
CACAAATTTTGGATAATATATGAATTGTTGTTGATAGCGAAAAAGCTTATGAAGAATATGCAAAAAAAATATGAAAAGCAGCAAACGAATTGACGAAACAAGAAAGAACGCAAGCGTTGGTAAATGCAACAATAGAAGAATGACAAAAAGCACTTGAAAAATTTTGAGAGCCTGCACAAACAACGGGTGAAAGGATCCAAGCGTTGAAAAATAGTTTTCAAGAAATGGCGACAAGAGTGGGTGAAGCATTGATCCCCGTCCTTGAAAAAGTTCTTGAAAAGATCACGCCGGTGATTGAAAAAGTTTCAAATCGAATTGCGGAAAATCCGGAACTTGCAAGCAAGATCCTTTTGATTTGAACGGCGGTTGCATGAGTGACATTTGCATTGTCAAATATTTTGCCGGTTTTGACTTCACTTATTACATTGCTTTGATGAACTTGAACATGAGTTGTCGGGGCGGTTTGATTAGTGATCGCCGGTTTATCATTACTTGAAAGCAAGATCATTTCAACAGACGAACAACTTGAAATGTATAATCAAGAAATTGCGACATTGAATGAATTATACACTGCATGATTAATACCGGAAGAAGAATATCGTGCCAAAATGCACGAAATAGAATTACAAATTCAAGCGACAAAAGATAAATCACAAACATTCGGACAATATTTGAAAGATAGTTTCAACGAATTTTTGAAATGAATGACATTGAACGTAAAAGCATGAATTCAAGCATTCAAAGATTTTTGAACTATTATTCAAGCAGTTGGACAATTTTTTGATAATCTTGCACAAAAGATCGCAAATTTTATTTTGAAAGTTCAAGAAGCATTGAGTGCCTTGCGTGATTTTGTCCGTGAAAGTGCGTCCAGTTGAATTTGATCGTGAGTTGTTTCAGCCGGAATTTCAGTTGCAAAATCAATCATAAAATGAAAAGCCGTTTGATGACCGGTTTCAGCAAATACGCCATATATTGTTTGAGAAGAATGACCGGAGTTGTTTGTTCCGTCAAGTTCATGAAATATTGTTCCAAACGATCAGATGTGAAATATAACAGTCAATGTCAATTTCGGTGGGGTTGCCGTGAATAATTGATCCGACGAAGTCGCACTTGCAGAAACGATCACAGAAACAATAACAAGAAATCTTGAACTATACAAAAAGGGGATTTATTAAAATAATAAAATAACATGGGATTAAATATAGCACAATTCAATCAGTTTTTATTCAATGGATGAGCCAGAGCCGGTGCCGTTTGAATTACAGACGACATAATTTTCAATGGTTTTGGTTTACAAAATCAAAATTTTGTGACAAACACGATCAATTTCTGGAATATGCCAAAAATAAATTTGTTGACATACGATAATCCAAAAAATGACGGTGGTTGAGTTTTAGACCGTTTTTATAAACAAAGGACAATCACACTTGAATGAACAATCCTTTGATCAGACGCCGACAACATGGAACAAAGAATTGATACATTGAAAAAAATTTTGTCAGCCAAAACATGATATTTGCAAGTCAAGGTTGCCGGAGTTTATAGACGTATTTTGTGCAGTTTGACGAATTCAGA
>JAZRGB010000046.1:0-30470 GCA_045643965.1 Candidatus Enterousia sp.
AACAAAGGGGGGACGTGGATTTCAAGTGGCACATCATCTTTTTCTGAATTAGCATACACGTCCCTTTCTGTAAATATAGGCAACGCAACAGGTGCCAAAGCAATCGTTTGCATCAAGTACTAAAAACGGTGGATTACCGAACATAACTGGGACAATAATTGTTTATACCTCCAATGGTGGCTACAATGATGCAACTGGCGTATTCCAAATGTTTGATGGGACTGGAAGAGGGGAATCTTATGCTTTTGCGGGATCAAATCAGGGGTTCTCTTTTGATGCCAGCCGTGCATCTTCGGTTTATGATTCTGGCACAACAGTACGCCCTGCGGCAGTTTATACAAACTGGTGCATTAAATTCTAAAACTTTACGCAGTACAGGACTTTTAAGTTGCGTGGTAGCACATACGAACTCGCACCATAGATTGAACTGCTGCGTGAGGCATTAAATTCTGTGCGTTCGTGAGATGCCCCGTCGCCTCTGATCCCTGTGGCAAAAGTTGAAGATTTATAAAAAGCCCCGCCTGGTTGCGAAACACTGCCATAAATACTCAATGGGAAATACCCAGTTATGTTCGGTAAACCACCGTTTGATATACCGCCTATTGTGGCAGTTGAATCATACCACGGTGCACGCCCGTCCAACTTGGGTAAATTAAAAGTTCGTTTTATAGGAATATAATCTCTCTTGACGAATCAGTTTTTGTATTTATAGTGTATAGACAGCACAAACCAAAGGAGTGAATATGGTATATGCGTATTTGCGGGTCAGCACCGCAGAACAAGACGAACAAAATCAACGTCTAGGCGTTGACGATAAGGCAAAACAACTTGGTCTTTGTATAGACAAATATGTCGTGGATCACATCAGCGGCACCAAAGATCCAAACGAACGCAGGTTGGGGCGGTTGCTCAAACGCATCAAACCTGGGGACACACTGATTATCAGTGAATTATCACGCCTGGGCAGGCGTTTATTTATGCTTTTTCGCATCTTGGAGGAATTGTTAAACAAGGGCGTAAAGGTGTATTCTGTAAAAGACGGCTATGCCCTGGACGAAACAATCCAAAGCAAAGTAATTGCTTTTGCGTTTGGTATGGCAGCAGAAATTGAACGTGATATGATTTCCCAACGCACCAAAGAGGCACTTGCACTGCGAAAAAAGATGGGCGTAAAACTTGGTCGCCCCTATGGTTCAAAAACAAAGAATCACAAACTGGATCCACACAGGGACAAGATTGCCCGATGGTACCGCAAGGGGTGGGCAAAGGCAAAGATAGCACGCAGGGTTCACTGCACAGACAAAACATTACGCAGATATATTGCCCGCTATGCGGATTTTTTTCAACTTGCTCACTAACTTGATAACAAGGTTGATCACATTATAAACGTAAAAACCGTTTATATTTGACAGATTGTATTCAAATATATGCTATTTAAGTAGATTATAATAAAATATAAACAAAAATTTTGTTTATAATAAATCGCAAAAAATTATAATTAAAATCCCCATCTGGACGTATCAGATGGGGAAAGCACGACACAACGGTAATTAAACCAAAGGCGTGCCTATTATATCATATTATCGGGTTCCAGGCAAGCGTTTTATTTTTTCATATTCAAACGCTGCTTTTTGACCTGTTGCCTCTAAATATTCCATCGTGCATTTGCAACCAGTGTGATTCCACTCTTCCTTGCACAATTTCGCCTTGGCGATGCGGTTTATATCGCACGTAGGGCAGCGGAAATTCTTGCCCTCGTTCTTTCTTGAAAGTTCCTGCGTAAATTCGTACGCCTCAATTATATCTTTTGACAATGTGAATTTTCTAACCATTTATGCCCTCCTGTATTACGTTGGAAATCATTTGTATTGTTTTATCACGGTATTGTGCAGCAGCACGCATCTTTGATAAAATTTTCGCATCTGTATCTTTGTTGCGTTTTACTGGGAAAATTCTACCAACACCCAATTCTGGCGAATAAACAACCAGATCGTTCTGCTCATAATCGCAGACAAACAATTCCATTTCACACTGCGTGGTGTATTCTTTTGCCTCACTGTGCAGCATATTTATGAAATTGACTGGCATCGGTATTTTGATTTGGATCATACGCTTTTGTTCTGGCACAAGACCATCTGGCGAACACCCGATATATTCCCCACGTTCAACAAAACCGCACTCAACAACTTTCAATCCTGTTTGACGTTCATACCATTTGCGTGCCTCGTCCTCGTAGATTATTCCACGACGTACCGCCTCTTTTTCCTGCCAAGAAACAGCACTGTCGTCAATCCAACCTGTCAATCGCTGCATCACACGATTGTTTATCAGTCCCTTGATCGTCTTGCCAAGTCCGTCTTTGTCCTTGCCGCTGACTAACAATTCGTCTGCGTGCGATGCGGTAAATCTGTCCGCACGCATATCAAGCCACTCTGGATTTGTTTGGTATTCATATGGATTAGCAGGATCAAACAGATGCTGCTTTACGTTAAAGTGAAAATTTGGTATCATTTTATGCCTCTCTTACTTGTGTGCGAGGCAATACGATGGTTTTTGTTTTCCCATCTGGCACAACCTCGCAAATTAGATTGTCAAATCGGATCAGTACCCCACTGTACTGACGTGTATAGGTTTTACCCTTTACAACGGATTCCGTATAAAAAATAACTTTGTCCCCTTGTTTCATTTTTTACCACGCCTTTTTCTGTGTGGAATTTGTGCAATTCTTACTTGTTTTTGGAATTGCCTTTCTTGTTTTTTTTGGAGTGGTGTTTTTTCTTTTGGTTTGCCCCACCAGAACCACACCCATAATTTTTTAAGCATTTTGGTTCCTTTATTTGCAATATAAAACTTTTGAACAGTGGCTGTGCCAGTACCAGTGTTAAAAACAACAACAATAGCAACACAGATCCAAATATTATATTCAAAAAATATCTGATTACTTTTTTCATATTACACACCTTTCATTTCCAACGCTGATTCCAAGGCATCTTTTTCTGCCATTTTCATTGTGCGAATACGAACCAGGTTGTTCAAAATACGTGGATCGCAACCGTTTGCGACTGCCTCGTTTTTGATTTCTCTGATGTCGTTATTTAATTCTTTGATTTCAACTTTTACATCAAAAATACGATCACAAAATTTGTGATATGTTTTCGGTTCTGCTGAAAATACTGATTCTTTTTTTGCCATTTCTTTTCCTTTTCTTTTCTGGTTTAATGGTTGCTGCTTTTTTCTGGGTGTGCAGCAGCGGCACGTTTTTTGCTTGACCCTACGGACAGTTGCCAGAAAACTGGTGGGGCGACTACTACGTAGCACGAAGTCCGACTGATACCGCCCCTTGGTGGCGAGTGTGGGAGTTGCACCCACTGTTTCTTGGTTATGAGCCAAGCGTGAAACTGTTTCACTCCCTCGCTAAAAACTTTGGTGGGGCAGTTGCCTTTCTCTTTCGGCGGACGTACTTGCGACAAGGATCCTATGCGGTACAGTCAGTACTTGCCTCCACGCTTACCAGGCGTTCCTACTCGCTACTCCACAACCTTGGTATGCCCCATAAAATGATATACTATTTGTCCGACTTGGTATATCAGCAAGTTGAAACCAACAAATTTTACACTATATCTTGCGTTCTTTTTGCTTGGACAAATCTGTTGTTTCTTCCTTTGATATTTACATTATAAACACAAAAAATTTACAATGCAAATTTTTCTTAAAAACCCTAGATTACTGCGGTTTTTAAGGGTTTGAACGATTCGCAATCTTTCCAAAATTCCAGATAACATTTACGACTGCAAAATTCAATCGGTGTGCGTTCCCCTTTTGTGTTCAAAACACAATAATCACGCAGCACCATTTTTTTACAATTCACGCATCTGCACGACATCTATTCTACCTTTGTTTTTAATTCATTGACTGCTTTTTTTGTACCATCAACTATCAGTTCCGCACTATCACATCTAAATGCTATGTATTTATTCGCTTTATTGTCTATGATAGTGATTTCATATCTAGCATTGGTTTCGGTGTGCTTATCAACAATTCCATAAACAACCGCCATAGCAATGCCGCCCACAAAAAATCCAATTATCAAAAATCCAAACATTTGTTAGTCCTTTTTTATGCAAGATATAGATACAGATACGGATCTTAGATGGCGTTCTTTTGTCCGATAACAAATTGCTTTATCGTCCTCATATCGGTCTATTGTTCCACTGTTATATGTTCTGGTAATGGGCGTTTGTGTTGTTGCACTCGCACATTTAACAAAAGCCAAAATAACTATTATATATACAGTCAAAAAAACAAATATTCGTTTAGTTTTTATCATTTGTTGTCCTTTATTGTTGCGTGTTGATTCATTTGTAATTTTTTCAAGGTTTTTAACTGGTTGCGATGCCGTGTCATTTGCCGCAACTTTCCCTTTTCCTGCCCGAACCGACTTTGCAAAACTTTTAACATATGCGTGATGCGATTTTTTTCTTTTTTCGCTTTTGCGATAGCATCGTCCGCCAGTTTTAATTCGTGTTCCACTTTCTGTATCGCACTATGAATTGCAGCAACTGTTTCTTGCTGTGGTTCTATTTGGCGATCACAAAAATCTATATCTGCATCTATCATATCACTTGTTCCTTTTGTTCTAACACACGAATAGATTTTAGAGCATCAGCCAGTTCCAGCATAGGAAATACGCAATCCCAATTCCCAGTCAATAAATCTATTTTACGATTTACAAAAGCCCTTTGCAGAATATTATAGGCAATTTCAAATTGTTTTAATTTTTTCTGGTATTCCTCGTGAATACGAGGACTTGCCCAAAATTCCCCACCATCGCAAGTGCAGGTCAAGACCCTCATTGAAAATTCAAGCCACTGTAATTCTTTGCCGCACTTGGTGCATTTTAATTTTTCTTGCTTTTCTTCTGACATTTCTTCTTTTCCTTTGTTGTTCCCAGTAAAACCCCACACTTGCCAAAAATATACGTTGCCAGATATGCACGAACCTCGCTATCGTTTGGATTTGTTCCCATATCAGCACCGATGCCGTTCAAAATGAAATCGGCAGCGTGTATGCACTCGTGCATCAAGTTCCCAATCCAGTAATCTTCTTTCAAGTAAATATTTACTGTTTTGGTGTTTGTGTACCACTCTGCGTATGCCGCAGTGTTTGGTTTCATATCTTCGGGCAGTCCCATAAACAAGGTTATTTGGAAATCATAAACATCAACGATAAAAGATCCAATTTTCTTCGGTTTCAACCCCACACCTCTTCGTAGTATTTTCTGTATTCTTCTGCGGATTCTTTTGAATAAAAAACCACAGGATCCTTAAACGTTATATCAAACGGTGCCTCGCCAACTTGATTGTATTCGCAAATAGTGAACCAGAAAAAACAAAATCTATACTGGACAATCCAGTATTTCTGGCGTTCAATTTTGTTTGTTGTTTTGTTAAACGCAATTTGTTCTCTTTCAACAATTCTTGTTTTTACCATCTTCGTCCTCCCTTTTTATGATGTTTCCGTTCTCGTCAACAAGATTTATTTTGTGCCCCATCTTTTCAAAAATTTTCACAAATTCCCAGATCATAGGGGGTATTGGTTTCTTTGTTTTTTCCATTTATTTAATCCTTTTCAAATCTGGTTGTGATGCGATTTCGGGCACAGATAATTTTTTGTCCTGCTGATAATTTTCAAACGCCCTGCGAGCATCTAATAAAATTTCACGCTGGTTATATTCTGACGTACCGTGTGCACGAATAATGCGGTCAAATCCACCAAAAGAACCAACAATCTTGCGTATAGTTTCGTCCCCAAACTTTCCTATTCCCTCATTTACCCAATCCTGTGCATCAAACAAAAAACGATCACAATGAATACCATCGCCAACCCAGTCAAGGAAATCTTGAACTTTTTGTTGTGCTGCATTGTTTTCTGCACGTTTTTGCGGTATGTATTTCAACCAAACTGCCAATGGCGGGTAGTTGCCATACAGATTTTCATTTTCCACAATCGCACGTGCGGCAGTTGAAACATCTTCGTCTGAATATTTTTGCAATTCTGCAAACATATCAGAAACATACAGCGTATGTGCCTGTGCCTCAAATTTGCGTGTTGCGGTTAAAACCAACAAATGATTTATCAGATTGTCCCACGTTTCAAACGTCATATTAGTCCCCTTTGTTTTAATATTTGTTTTGCTGCCGCACTTGCCTCCGCCATTTCTTGGATTCTGCCTTTCTTTTGCAGGTTCGCCTTGGGGTGCCACTGATTTTTAGGGTCAATAGCCCATACCTGCAAAATCTTTGCCCTCCAATTCAATATTGGATTGCCGTGCGAGTCGTGCCAATGTGCCACAGCGTATGATTCATAAACTGAACGCATACGGTCTGGATCCAGTTTCTTTTCCGTACAGAAATCCAACCACTCGTCCAGAGTGGGCGGTTCTGTCGGGCGTTTTTTCTTGACGGCTTTGGTTGCCGCCACGATTTCCTTGTGCCACGTGCAGAGAGCACGCACATCGCCACGGTCTGCAAATTCGCACTCTTTCCGTGTCAAACTGTCGTCATAGCCCTGCCCTGTGTCCAAGAAAACAGAAAGCCCGCTGGCAGGATCTGCCAAAGCGGACAAAATTTCGGGGTCGTCTGTGAGTGCTGCAAAACGATTTTGTGGTACATCAGGCAAAGGAATCGCAACATAATCCCCTTGATCCTCTTCTGTCGGTGTTTCTTTGTGCCAGCGAACCATAACTGCGGCACGACGTTTTTCGGACAATATCTGTTTTGCGATGCGTTCTTCTTCGTTTGCTTTTATTTGATCGTCTATTGCTTTTTTGATTTCGCCCCAAGCGGCACAGTCGGGGGCATCAACGTCTGTATTCCCGTTGCCATATTGCCAGATGGCGTGGGCTATTTTTTGCATATCAGCAGGGGGCAGTTCTGACAAATATCTGAACCAATAAGAATCTATCTGAAATTTCATTTGCCCCCGCCTCCAATCTGGGTGGCAAAAGTGGGCGTAAAATTGGAAAAGACGAAATCTGGAAATTTAATCCAGAACGCCCAACTTTCGCCATAAATCGCTATTCTGTTTTCGCCTTTCCGAATCGGATTGTACCACGAAAATTTGAAAAGTCAATTTTTATTTCCCTCGTGCGTACGCACGTGCGTGCGTGCGGGCGTGTACGCCCGTCCCATACCCAAGTTTATCATATACACCATAGTTCTAGATTATACTCTTAAACACCAGTTTATAAATATATTTTTTAATTTATACACTACGCACGTGCGTGCGTGTGCGTGCGTTCATCTAAATGGCGGCATACAAATTCATACAAATGTATACTCGTGTATACACCTGTATACAAATGTATACACTTGTATAGAAATGTATACAAGTTGTACAAATTGTATGCAAAAGTATGCAGATGTATACTTTTGCATAACCCACTGGCACCCAATGGGACCCACTGGGTCCCTCTGGGTCTAAAATGGTTTACTTTGTGATCCAAAAGTCAATTTTTAGGCAAAAAATGTTTACTTTGCGATATTATGTATAGTTTGTTGTTGTTTTTTGTTTGAAATTGTGATATAATGGCTGGCGTAGAGGGGACACCTGCGACTGCGAATTGCAGATCCACAATACAAAACTGTTTTAGTGGCACAGGTCAAAAACCATAGCCGAGAGAGATTCCGCAAATCTCCTATCCGTGCGAGAACAAAATGTTTAATCGTGGTAAATAGGAGGAAAACTATGCCATCAAATTTAGCGAATATAGGTATTTCGTTTAATCCTGTGTATATGATCCGTGAACAGTTCAAAAACGATAAATTGTTGAAGAACGGTTTGGTTGATCTGCACACAGCAGCAGAGGTTGAAAATCAACGCCAGTTTGATTCAATCGCTGACTTGAATCCATTTTTAACTAAAAACGCCCGCCACCAAAAAGTACAAGATGGCGATTGGCAGCAACTGACTTATGCAGGTCGTCGTTTGACTTGGGAAACAAAGTTCTTGCCACTGCGTATTGACAAAGAGTGGGAAATCACACAGTCCGCTTTGGACGATCCAATGTCCCCTGTTTCTAAAATCTTGGGTGGGTTGGTACGTGAAGATATTTATCGCACTACTTTGAAAGCAGCAGCAGGTTCTGTACAAACAGGTTTGCCAGGTGCGGCACCAGTTCAAGTTGATGCAGCAGCAGACGGTGTTATCACTATTGACGGTACTGCTGGTTGGACACGTGAAAAATTCCAAGAAATCGTTGAAACTTTGTTAGCAAACAAATTCACGGTTGAAGAAATGATGCGTGCCTGTGCATTTATCTCGCCAACAATGAATACAGATTATCTGTCTATTGAATCTATCATAAACAGATTGTATTCTTCTTACAACAAATCTGCTGTTATCACAGAAAAACTGTTAGACACAGTAGATGTTGAAGTTGTTGCGGGTAAGACCGATAACGTCAACTACACTGCTGAACAGGAAATCTTGCCTGTTGCTGGCGACACCCGTTCGGGCGTTCTGTTGATGCCAGATGCAGTTGCTGCGGTTGTTGAAGATATGCAGTTGTTCGTCAACGAAGATCCTACAACAAACGGCAACTACGTAGACGAAAAGGTCGTGTTTGCTCGTTATCGCATCGGTGCTATGCGTAAAATGGGTCAACGTGTTCTGTTATTGAACGAAACGATCCAGGCATAATGCCAGACCTATTACCCTTGGGGCGTTTGCCCCTTGGGTAATGGGTTGAGAGAGGTGCCGATGTATAATCAAACGTATGTTGAATTGTGTATGACAGCATTGGCGTATATTGGCGTTGATGCTGATGTTTGTAATATTGAAGATCCGTCCCCAGATAATCCTTGGGAAAAAAGATGTAAACGGCATTTTATGCCAACCTTGAAAAAGGTTTTGGCAACGCATATGCCGATGTTTGCCATTAAAGAAACAACGATCACAAAAACCGCAGATGGGGAATTTAGGATTCCTGCGGACTGTTTGCGTGTGTTTTCCGTAAATGAAATTTGCGGGGACGATATTCACGAAGAGGGCGGTTTAATCAAGTGTGATTTTGGTCTGTTCGGGGACACGATAAAAATCAAATATATTCACTTGGTGGAAGAAACAGGGTATTGGACACCAGAATTTTTATATTTGTTCCCATACGAATTGGCGTGCGAATTGGTTGTGTACTTGAACGATGTTGGCAAGTTAAACACAGCGATCAGTTTGCGTGATGCCGCAAGACGTGAGGTTGGCGGTTTGAACGCACAGCGTGTTCGTTTGAAACGCAGATTCAAGGGTATTTACAAGAAAAAATGGCCTTTCCCAGTGAGGTAATAAATGGCGTATTCCCACAAATTTTCACGACGTAAGTTTTCTTCGGGGCAGTATGATCGTGAATTTTCTAGTCAAGAAAATGCGATCCAGGCATCTGGTATGCTTTATGCTCGCAATTTGTTTTCTTCGCACCAGGGGGAGGCAAAAACACGCCCTGGAACTGAACATAAATTGTCGTTGGGTGGGCAGTCGGTTATTGTGCCTTTCCGTAGGAAACAGCACGATATAGCACTGGTTTTTTCCGCAGGTGCGTTGGATCTGTATGACTTTGATGCAGATGGGAATATGGTGCCGTTTCAAATGTCCACAACAGAAAATGTTGTGTGGAATAATACCAGCAACACCAATCCAGCAGAACAGACCGTTTCTATAAATGGCGATATTTCTGGCGATACAGCGATTGCGTATAAATGGTTTGTACAAGATAGTCGCACATTAACTGATTCTTATAGCAGTAATCGTTTGTATGTTCCACAAGTAAAATACCCAACAACGAATTTTAATATGCGTTTTACAGCAAAAAAAGCATTGGCAAAAATAAGTTTGGCGATCATTTATGCTGGTGGAACTTGGGACGTAGATACACAAAAACAAACAAGAAATTGGGTAAAAAATGCTGTATTGCAATATTCTGATGATGGTTTGAGTTGGGAAAGTTTGTCGTTAGCACGTCCTGTGGAATTTGGAACAAAAAGATTGTCTATGCCTAGTGGTTCATACCCAGTTCCAGTTTTAAATTTTGTAGCGAGTAAAACAGAAAAACACGAATACTGGCGTGTTGTTATCACGTGGGAACGCAGCCAAATGCCAGATAATGCACCGTTTATTGCTTTATTCACAGGTGGTGTGCAGGAAGATAAAATCACTGCGTATCAGTCGCTTTCTTCCCCTTATGACGAAGAACAGTTGAAACGGTTAAAATATTCACAATATTACAATGAATTGTATATTTGTGATGGCGAACATAAGCCATATTGTTTGTCATTGGTTGGAAGTCAGCCAACATTTACGGAAAAAACATATACACCATTTGAAACAGATGGTTTAGGGGTGCCATCTTGTGTTCGTTTCTTCCAAAATCGTTTATATTATGCAGGGTTTAAGTCAAAGCCAACATTAGTACGTGGTTCTCGTTTTGGTGATTATTCTGATTTCCTTGTTATAACAAATAATGCGGGACCCGCAGATCCAGTCGCATCAGAGTGTAATCAGTTTTCTGAACGAATAACAGATTTGTGGGGTGGGTTTACTGTTTTGTACGCACAGTCCCCAGATGGTATTGCGTTCTTGGAAAACGGCACGTCCACGCCAAGTTTTACGCTGCGTTGTTCGGAACGTGCGGCAGGCATCACACCAACAATGAAAGACAACATAATGTTCTATGTTGGTTATGATCGCAGAAAAATCCACGCATTTTCATTTGATAATCACTTGCAGCAGTTTGTCGCACCAGACGTTTCGTTGTATTGGCAAGAGGTGCTGAAAAATCGCATAAATGAAATTCATTATGTGGATTCACGCAACAACAATATCATTGGTATTTTGGACGATGGTACTGCGTTTTCTATGCTGTATGATGGTCGTGAATCTGGATTCTTGCCATTTGATGTCGGTGGGTTTATCTATGATGCGGTTGTGCTGAAAGTGAACGACAATGAAGAGTGTTTCTTTGTTGTAAATCGCAACGAAAACTGGGGTGTTGAAAAGGTACACCAAGCGGAATTTATGGAACGCACAAATGCGTTTGAACAAACTGCGTGGGAACGCAACTTGGCAACACAGGAAAATCTGAAAAAGACACCGTTCTTTGATGCGTGGCGTAAATTCTCAAATGAACAGGAAACATTGTGGTCGTTTGATACAGATGCAAATACTGTGCAACCATTGACTGTTTCTGATAATCCGATTGACTTGGAACCATATGTTGGCAAATATGTACGTTTTTACTATGGGAACGGCATACGTGATTATGTTGATTTGAAGATTTTAAAGGCATACAAAGAACCACAGTGGATTGAAAAAGATATTACAACCACAGTAGAAACAAATTGGTATGCCTGGGACAATATCAGTGGTATAACAGTTAGTGCTATTTCTGGGCTCACACCAGCATTAAATGGTTATTTTGCTAGATCACCAAGTGATGATGGTGTTTTAGCAAATGGACAAAATGGTATTGGTTGGGTTCAAGGTTCGTATGTTAGATGGACACCGTCATATAAATACCCACCAAAAATTGGTGATAATTTATGTACGGCTAATAGCCGTAGTTGGGTTTATGTTGCCACGATTACTTCTGTTGATAAAAGTACGATTTGGACTGCGAGCAGGAATCCAGTCGCAGGCGATCCAGTGTATAATGACGATCTAGTGCAGATTGGCACGGTTGCTGTTGGTGGAACATCTATTACATACAATGGGAAAACATACTCGTATTCTAAAACAAAAACAACGTATGAAACAACTACAACCACGCAACGAGTGCAGGTTGAGGGTGGACAATATCTGGTTGACGATGTGAAAGGTTTGGATTCACAGGTATTTAATAAAATCCAGTTGCCGATTGAAAGCATCAACGTACCGTATGAAACTGTGCAGATTCAAGACAATGGTGTGTACAAAGGTACGTTCAAAGCAAAAAATGGCGTGATTGAATTTGACGAACCTATGTATGATATTCAATACGGAATACCATATCGCAAGATTGGTGTTGTTGAAGATAATCGTGCATATTTGCGACAGAAACAATGGGGTGCTGTGGCAGTAAATGTTATTGACACTTTGGCATTGAAAGTTGGATCACGTCTTGATAAAATGACGGAGGTAATAAAGATCAGCGGCACACAATTCTTTGGTTCTAACATTTTAATGAAAAATGGAACGTTGATTGTGAATATATCAGACACGCCAGAATATGAAAAGAAACTGATCTTTATGACAGACGAGGGGCTGCCGTTCACAATCTTGGCGATTGAAAACGATGGCAATATATCTGATAGGGGGGCAAACTAATGGCTGATGGTGCAGGTGCAGGTATGTCTTGGGGCGACAGATTGAGTGTTGCATCTTCAAGTATGAACATTTTGTCGCAGGGGCTTGGTTTAATTCAAAGTTATATGGGTGCTAGTGCTGCCGCAGAAGAGGCACGTGCTGCCGCAGATGCGTTAAAAAAAGAAAAACGATATAATATCGGGGTGCTGGAACAACGCAAAAAAGATCAGGGTTGGTCTGATATGATGTCTGCGTGGTTTAGTGGCACAACCACAGGTTTTGGCACAAGTCAGCGTGGCACTATGGTTAGCAATCAAAATGTATTGCAGCGTGAAATTGACTTTCAAACTGAAATGTATGACGTTCAAATTGGCAATTATGAAAAAGCGGCTGAACGTCGTTTCTTGGGTATTTTCTAACAGGGGGTTGTTATGGAACATTTGCGTGATAAAACCAGACAATATGTTGCGGACAAGAAAGCCGCTATTGAACTGCAAAATACTGCGGCTGCGATTGGCGATGTGCAAGATGTTTTGGGTGCAACGTCCAGTATGATCCAGAGTGGTCTGAATATTGCGGACACTGTTTCACGCCCATATCGTGAACAGGCAAAAGCCGATTTGGGTCGTGCCTCCACAGAGGCAAATGCCAAGGTTTTGGAATATCAAAACAAATATGGTGAAGATATTATATTGCCAGAAAACGAAGAAAAATTGAAACAAGAATTGGCAACGCATTTTACAAGTAAGCGTGGCGATTATAAATATGATTCAGCATCTGCGATTTATGATAAAGGTATGGACGATTTTATCAACGATACCATTTCTGCGAACCAAGTTTTTGCAACAAAAACAAAAATCGCACGTCAAAACGCTGAACGCAAAGCGGCAACGCAGGCACAAAAAGATGCGGCAAAACGTTATGCGGAATCTGCACAGGGCATTGGTGCTGAATATATCAAACAATCTGGGCAGTTGGGCGGTGCAGGGTTTGGCGAAGATTTCAAAAAACTGACGAGTGAAATTTCCCCAACGCTGGAAAAGGCACTGGAAAAAGGCGGTACGCCAGAGCAACGTGAACAAATGAAATTGGCAATCTATGAGGGTGCCGTTCAAAATCATATTATAAATGCGTTGTCCTCTGAAAATCCTGCTGTACGTCAAAATATGGATTATGCGTTAAACAACCAAGAGGCGTTTGATCGTGTGATGCCAGAAGAATATGTGCAAGGACACGTGGATTTGGCACGCACATCACAGTTGCGGCAGTGGGAAAATGAAAAAACACGTTTGCTGAACGAGGCGGCTGATATAAGTGAAGATAGTGGTCGTGCGAAAAACATACGCAAACAGATTAAAAAGATAGACGAAAAGATTTCTGAACTTGCGGAAGATAATGAAATTGACGGCAAGGATTTTAACGAGGTCGCAAAAGAAGATTTGCGTAAAGCGTTGTTGCAGACGGTTGAACCGTTGGCACGTAAAAATTTAGGCGAACGCAATTTGAAAGATCGTTTGGCTGCTTTTAATGCACAAAAACAACGCACCGCAAATGCGATTATGAATCCGTATGATCCTGCATACCAGATGGATTTGGATTTTCTTGCTAGCAAAGAAAAACAAAGTGCACAAATGACAAAGGTCAAGAAAAACAAAGACGGCAGTTATAGTGCAGTTGAAGAAATGTCCTATGTCGGTGGGGAAAAACCAAAAGGGTTCTGGGAAAAATTTGCATCTGATTATCGTGGTTATCGGGATCAAATGTCCAAGGTTAGTGATATAACCCGCAGTTCGTATGATACAAAAGCAGAGGTCAACGCTGGTTTGCGTGAACTGATGTATAAGCCGATAGAAACAGATACTGGCGATCCAGTTGATTTTGAAAAAGCGGCTATGTCGTTCCTGTACAAAATGTCTGCTGCACCATTGACGGAAAGCGAACGCAGACACTATGCAGATTTTGTTGGACAGATGCTGTTGTCTGATAATGAACAGGTGCAGATGGCACGTGAATTGTTAGAATCTGGCGATGTTGGTATTTATCGCAAGAATAGCACACGTGGCGTTCGTGCATTTGAGGCAGCCGATTTGCCGTTGGACGATCCACGACAGGGTGGTGGCATCAGTGGCACAGTTCGTTTGTCTGACGAACGTGGTATGGTGCCAGATGTTGCAGGCAAAAAAGGCGGTGCTGCGTATTATGAAAGGGGGCGTGGTAATTTTGAAAAATATATGCGTGAGGCACAAGCCGAATATCAAACCAAAGCAGTCAATATGATGGTTAGTGGTGCAACACGTGAAGAGGTTATGTTGGAAAAGCAGAATATATTTGGTAAAAAAATTGACGAATATTATCGTACAAGACACGTTGTTGATTTGCGTGCGTTGGACGATAAGTTGGAAAAGCATCTGCCTGCGTTCCAAGAAATTGACGGTGTTGTTTATGAATATAAAGGTCGTGATTCCATTGGTCGTCCGCTGTGGTTTGATCACGGTGTGTTGAATACAAATCGTGATTTACATCGTTTATTTGATAAGCAAAAAATGGTTGGTGGAAACGCCACAAATGTTGCAGGATCAAGTGTAAAACGTGAAGATATAGCAAAACCAATGGGGGAAGATAATGAATAAAGATGCGATTGTTATAGACGGACAGAAAGCCCAAGAAAATGTTGTGCCAGTTGAAACTGCTGCCGCAAATGATGCGATGCAGAAAACTGGCATATCTGAAACGGCAGGTTTTGCATCAACAAAAATCAAGAATATGATTTCTGCACCAGATTTTAGATCTGGCGATGGTTTTATTTCTGCTGACGAATTGGAAAAACGCAAAAACATTGCGTGGGCACCAGAGTTTGTGGGGCAATCTGCTGCATATACCGAAGATTTTACGTCTGACACAGGTACAATTATTGCAGATTCTGTAAAGCAGTTTGGTATGAGTTTGATGACAATGGGGGACAAGGCACAGATTGGTTTGGGTGGCATATTATCAAAATTGACTGGTGGTGCGATTGGCGAAGAGATGCGTGATCGTGCGTATGAATCATTAGAGGCGGCAATATCAAATATAAGAGTTCAAAATACACACGCAGCAGATGCGGAAACGCTGACTGCGGCAATTACGCAGGGTGCGGCATCTATGCTTGAAATGATGGCAGTTAGTTTAATGACTGGGGGTGTGGCACCGTTGGTACAAATGGGGGTTGAGGTTTTTGGCGATGGTATGTATAACAATATGGTCGCATACGCAAAAGAAAATGGTGGTTCCATTGAGGGTTATGAGGGCAACTGGGGGGAAATTGGTATTGACCTTTTGAACGCTGCTGTGCAGGTTGGTATTGAACGCAAGTTGGGTCTTGGTTCGGGGCGTTTCTTAAAACGTACTGGGGGGCATTTCTTAAAAGAAGCGGTTGAGGGTGCAGCACAAGAGGGATCGCAGGCATACCTTACTGATTTAGGGGAGTGGTTAAAAGACAATGCGGAGGCACCAACAAATTGGGAAAATTACATTGTTTCTGCTGCGATTGGTGGTGTGTTGCAGGGTGCGTTGGGTGCGGCAACATATAAAAACGCACGTTTGAAAGCCGATGGGGAAATGGCTGAAATGTTTTTCCAGGCGAAAAAACGCAAGACACCAGATCGGGACGAGGACGAGATGCGTAAAGAGGCAAGTTCCGATGCAAAACAATTCAATGACGATGTTGAAGATGGTATTGTTAAAGACGGCTGGGAAGAATTTGCAAATCGTGTTGATACAAATAATGATCGTGGTATTGTGCGTGATAACTTGGTAAAAGAATTTACCAAGGCACGTGTTGCGGCATTGGGATTGGAAAGCGAAAATGATCTTGATGCGGACGATATTGCAGATATTCAAGATGCGGCAACTATTGCAGCAGCAGAGGCGTTTCGTGAATCTGTTATAAATGGTGTTTCAATTATGGACACAATGACAGCACGTTTGGTTGCAGATGGCAAAGGGTTGGTTGTGCGTGATTTGCAATTAGGCGAACAAGGCATTGTGGAAAAAAGCCCTGTTGATATTTCCTTGGACGAACAAAAGTTGGTGCAGCAAATGGCTGACAAACGTGAGGCAGCACAGGCGGCACGTGAACAGAAAACCGAACAGGAAATCCGTACAGAACAGATTGCCGAACGTATGACTGAAACAGGTCGCAGAAAACGCCCAGATGGTTATACAGCAAAACAGATAGAAACAAATATCAGAAATGCCACAGACGAACAACTGCGTGATTGGGTGCAGGGTGTTGCGGGTTATAAAAACACACGTTATTTTGGTCGTGCAGCATTGGTTGATTATGCGTTGCGGAATAAAAGTCAGTGGAAATATATTGAACCAAAGCAACGTGAAACAGGCGAACAGGTTATGAAACGTCTGGGGCAACGTCAAGATGCTATGGATCGTTTCTTTGAAAAAGAAGATGCGGTGTTGTCGCAATATACAGGCGTGCCAGAATCAGTTATTAAAAAGATGTCTGATGCGGAATATAACACGTTCAAAGCCGAGGCGATGCGTAGATATAGTGAAGAACAGGCGTTGCGTACGGCACAGATGGAAGATGGTTTGATTGCCGAAGATATACCAGATATTCCATTTCAAGATTCATTAGATGCGATTGCACGTGGTGCAAAAAAAGGCACAAAACGTGGTGCGTATGATCCTCGTTATCAACGCATAATATTGAACAAGGATTCTGATATATCAACAATCCTGCACGAATTGTCGCATATGTGGTTGAACAACTGGTTTAAGGCGTACCGTTCTGAAAATGCACCAGAATCATTTAAGAAATGGTGGAAACCTGTTGAAAAAGCATTGGGGATCCGTGAATCAGATAGATTCTTGAATAAAGATGCCAGTGAAAAATTTGCACGTGGTTTTGAAAAATGGGTTATGGACGGTGGTAAAGGCGGTGCGGATTCGCTGCAACCTGTGTATGATCGTTTATCAAAACGTCTGGCTGATATTTATGACGATTTGGCAACACGCTATTTTGATATGGTTGCGGACTTGAAACCAGAGGTCAATGCGTGGTTTGCACAAAACGAATATGTCGCAGATGGTATGGTGGTTGATCTGGTGGACGAAGAGGGCGTGCCGACAGGGGAAACCACACGTATGGAACCAACACGCAATCGTGCAGCAGAACGCAAAGAGGCGATGGAAAAAGCCGAAAGTGCTGCGAAGATGGAAAGCACTGCGGAAAAGCAAGCGGAAGAAATCAACAATATCATAGAGGGGGAACAACCTGCGTTGGCACCAACCACAGACGAACCTGCGAAAAGTATTTATACGTCAGAGGGTAAAAAAGAACATAAGACCAGTCGCACGATCCGTGATATGGCAAGTGCAGAGGGCATTTTGGTTGATGTTCGCAACGAATATGATCCGCATTTGTCCAAGCGTGCAGCAGAAGATGCGGCTGCGTTGGTAAAGGCGAATTATGATTGGGCGGTTGAAATCGCATTGGGTCGTCAAAATCCGCCACGTGATTTGCCACGTGAGGTTGTATTTGTAGCGGTGCGAAACGCAGCGTTGGCACGTAAAGATGCAATAACACTAAACTTGCTGGCACAATCCTCTGTGATTAAAGATGTTTCTGCGGCAGCACAAAAGTTGGCTTTAATGAAAAACTACACAGGAAATGGCGAAAGCAACATACCAAAGATTTTAAGTGATCTGGCACGTTTGCACGAAGAAAAGTTGACTGAAAAAGAAAAAGCGGAAATTGCCGCCAGTGTTGAACGCATCAACAAACTGATTGAACAAGCGGACTTGAATTATGAGGACACTTGGAATAATATATTGAACGATAACGAGTGCAAATAGGGGGGCAGTATGAGTTGTGTTTTACCACAAGATATAGCAAGATTGCGTGAAGACGTTAAAAGCAAGGGCGGTGCAAAATTCTTGCGTGATATGAGTACGCAGGATCGTATTGACTATCTTGCACAATTTACAGATTATCAACCAAGTGATAAAAAAATCACAAATCGTGAAAATGCAGAAATATTGAACCGCCAGATTGAAACAAAGATGTTGGAACCTGCCCAGACGGCAGCAATTCGTGAGTGGTTGCAGAACCTGCCAAAAGACAAGCGTGTAAATACATTTGCACGTGATAATGATATTGTTGAAATGGTCGTGAAAAACAAGGAAATTTTGTCCCCTAAAAACGACAAACAGTTTTTGGAAGCATTGGTAAAGCAGAAACTGGGGTTTTCAGCATCGGTTGAAGATACGCAAAAACTGATGTCGCTGGCTGAAACTGCATCTGCGGCACGCAAGAAATTGAACCAGATTGTGCCAAACTATGAAACAATGACAAATGAACAGGCAGCGAAAGCAACAGAATCAGGCGATGGTCTGCAAGCCCGAACCGAACTGGGATTGGCATTGCTGCGTTTCAAAGAACATTTAGATATTATGTCTGTACGTGCAGCAACAGGTTTGTCGCAAATAGAACAGGAAAATCTGATTGCGGGTATTAAAAAGAATTTTTCGGATTTGTTCACAAGGGGAAAATCTTGGGAATCGGCAAAACGGACAGCATATGGATTGGCGGGTACATTAAAATCCGCAAAGGCATCGGTTGACTTTTCGTTCTTGTTGCGGCAGTTGTCTGGCACGTGGTTCACGCACCCAAAGGCAGCGTGGTTGGCGGCAAAAAAAGGATTCACAGCGTTTGGGCAGGCGTTGTTTGGCAAAGAGGGGGACGGCAAGGCGGCTGCTATGATTGAACTTATGACACGCCCAAATGCGTTGAACGGAAATTATGATAAGTTTGGGCTTGCACTTGGTATTGCCGAAGAGGCGTTTGCAGCAAATATTTTTCATAAAGTAAAAAATAAAGGGGCTGGAAAACTGCTACGTCCGATTACTGCATCTGACGATTCTTTTAATGTTGCTATGCAGGTTGCACGTGCGGAATTGTTTGACGTTATGTGGGAACAAACTGATGGCGATGTTAAACTGTTGGAGGCACAAAATGTTGGCGATGCTATAAACACAATTACAGGTCGTGGCAGTACGCCTTTGGACGGTTCCAAAGCAGAAAAATATGTCAATGTTATGATGTTTTCCCCACGGTGGTTGTCAAGTCGCATAAAGCAGGTTTCCAATTTGCGTTTTATTGGCAGTTATTTTGATAAAACACCGAACGGTTTGCGTGCACGTGCTGCGGTAAATAATATGTTATTTATGTTGGCTGCATCTGCGGTTGGTATAGCAATCCGCAGGGCATTGGGGGACGATGAGGAAGAACTGGAAGAGCAGTTCGTAAAAACATTTGATCCACGTAGTGCTAACTTTATGAATATAACAGTTGGGGATTTGCATATAGATACGTCTGCTGGTGTTGCGAACTTTGTGCGTTTTGTTGCACGTGCTATGACTGGGGAAATTATGACTGGCGAGGGTGCGATACAGCAAAAATCCAAAGGCGATATTCTGATGCGTTTCTTGGCATCAAAGGAATCCCCGATTATGCAGAACGTGCGGTATGGTATGATGTACGCATTTGCAGAAGATCCTGTTGATTTTAATTATGACCCAATTACAGCAAAAACATTTGCACAGGCGTTTGTGCCAATTACATTGCAAGATATAGCAAAATTAGATGTGAATAGCCCAGAAACATTTGCAGCAGTTGCGTTAAACGTTGTTGGTGTTAGTTCACAGACGTGGGGCAACGCAGAAAAGAATATCGGCAAGTCGGCTGCGTTGTTGCGTGAACAGGAACGTCTGGCATATAAAACAAATCGTGCGGTAAAATCGCTGAAAGCAGCGAAGAACGCAGCGATAAACACCAAGTTGACTGGTGCAAAGCGTGATCGTGCGAACCGTGAATTTGAACGGAATTTATCACGTGCGTTGGATCGTTTGATTGGGTCTGCTGCATACAAACGTATGACCGATGCCCAGAAAAACGAGGCGATGGGTAAAATTAGAACCGAAGAACAACGCAAGATAAAGAAAAAGTATGGAATTAAATAACAAAATATGATATAATAGCACAAGAAATGGAGGGGTGTTATGTTGCAGTGTTATATGGCTGATATTGCCACAGTCCTTGAAAAAGTATCTGAATCTATCCGTGAATTGCAAAGTTTATCTGACAGAGTGGGCAGTGAAATAGATTGGAAACAACGCAAAATAGATGGCGATGTTATGTGTTGTAATGAAGATAAAATGACCGCAGAAGAAATTGCGGAGTGCCAAACATTTATTGCCAAAGCAACGGAATTAAAATCGTGGGCTGATGCGATATTGAACTCTGAACTGTTGCACGCACAGGCGATAACACAAAAGATGTTAGCAAAGGGGGAATAAATGGTTTCGGAACCGATTAAATTCGTGTATTATGTTGGCACAGGCGAACAAACTAAATTCGCTTATGCGTATGATGGTACGGTTGGTTTTGATGTCGTTGATCCTGCAACAGTAAAGGCGGCAATATTAAACACAAACGGCACACGTGATTTGAATCCAAGTTTTGTTGTTGAACGTGATGCACAGCAGAATTTGACAGGTAATATTTTATTTACAGAGGCACCTGCACAAGGGGCGGTTGTTTATATCTATCGTGAAACGCCAGAAACACAGGAAACAGAGTGGGATTCCAATTCTATGTTTTCGGTTGGTTCAATCCGCAAAGCGTTTGATAAACTGACACGCTTGGTGCAAGAGGTTTTTTATCACAGCAAAAACAAAACGCTGCAACTGGATCCTTTCCAGCAGCAGGTTTTGCGTTTGATTCTGACAGACGTGGACGACAACCGCAAACTGATGTTCGTTGATTGGGACAACCAGGTTATCACATACACAGATTTTACAATCGGGCGTATTGTTTTATCAAATGAGGCAGGTGCGAACGATGCACATAAAATCATTTTGCGTATAAATTCGTACACGATTGAGGGCAATCCAGTACCGTATTTGGAATTTTCTGACAATGGTGGGGCAACTTGGCACCCAGTTGGGGAAACGTCAAACGTCAATTATATGTTCTGGTTGTGGTTGCAGGCGTTCTCGCCAGTGTTGAATTTGTTGCCAGAGGGCGGTGTTGCAATCCCAGGTATTATTAAACGCAACGGACGTTTGTTCGGTACGTTCTATGATTCTGGCATTGACCCTGCCACAACAACTAATTTCCCAACAATTACGATTGCAAATAACCCGAATAACTAATGCCAGTATACAAAAACATTTTAGAAGAAATCAAAAAATCTGCTGCACGTCGTGATGCGATTGAGGCGGAACGCAACGCTTGGCTTGCAGTGCATAGCGAAGAAGAGTGTTTTCGCCAACGGGCAGAGTGGGCAAAAAATGACCTGTGGTATTTGTGTTATTATGTTTTAGGTTGGGATTTCTATAATTGTGATTATGCAAAGTTTTTCTGCGAAAAGGTGCAGGAAAACCCAGATCAGTTGTGGTTGGTTGCTCGTGGGCACTTGAAATCATTGACGATTACCTGTGCATCAACGATCCAGTTTTTGATAAATTACCCCAACAAATCTGTTGGTCTTATGTCGTATAATTCGCAATCGGCAAAGACGTTCTTACGCCAGATTAAAAACATCTTGGAAACGAACGAGGGATTAAAAAAGTATTACCCAGATATTTTCTATGAAAAACCACAGACACAGTCAACATTGTGGTCTGAAACGGCAGGTTTGAATATTAAACGAACCACCACACGAAAAGAACCATCATTGTTTGCGTTCGGTCTGGTTGATTCGCAGCAGACAGGTATGCACGCTGATCTGTTGCTGTATGACGACGTTGTTATACAGGATTCGGTTGGTACTGCGTATATGATAAACAAAACCACACGTGCGTGGGAATTGTCGTCAAACTTGGGTATGATGACGAGCCCAACAAAAACACGCTATTGCGGCACACGTTATCATTACTATGACACATACGCCACAATGATTGAACGTGGCATACCGTTCACAATTATACCTGCGACACACGATGGTACAATGGAGGGTAAGCCGATCTTTATGACGGAGGAAACACTTGCCCAGAAGATTATGGAACAGGGTACATACACGTTCTCTGCCCAGATGCTTTTGAATCCTGTGCCAGATGGTTCAACAAAACTGAATCCAGAAGATATACAATACTATGACGATCCAGAAGATGTGCCGCTGATACGCAACGTGTATTTGGTGTGCGATCCTGCGAACGAGGGGTCAAAGCAATCTGATTATACCACGATGCTTGCGTTGGGTTATGACGAGGTTGGGGATCTGTGGTTGCTTGACGGTATACACGATAAGGTTGGATTGGGTAGACGTTGGAATTTGGTTTGTGATTTATCAAGGGAAAATTCGGTCTGTATGGTTGGTTATGAAAAGTATGGTATGCAGGCGGATCTTGAATACTTTGATATGGAATTAAAGCGTGGCAACGGGCGTTGCCCAGGGATTAAAGTTTTGGGTGGTGTGCAGAGTAAGCGAGATAGAATTTTACGCATCACGCCATTGTTGGAACAACGCAGAATCCATTTCCCACGCACGCTGAAAAAAGTAAGTTATTTTGATAATCGTGAATATGATTTGACACAGGTGTTGGTGCAGGAAATCACAGATTTTCCATTTGGGAAACACGACGATGCGATAGATGCGTTGTCAAGAATCTTTGATATTGTGCCAGTGATGCCGCACGTGGATCACAGAACAGAAGAAGAAAAGTTTTGGGATTCTATGAAACAGGAAAAGAAACAGCGGTCAATATCATTTCTACGCAAGCCAGGACAAAAAATGGGGAGGTGGCATAAATGAAAATAAATACATCAAAGTTGATTTCAAACGTAGCAAGTGAATTGGAATCGTATAGAACTGTGTTCTGGGCGTTGTGGCAGTGGGCGGCACGTTTTTCTGGTGCTGCAAGTCCGTTGCGTTTTACGTCTGAAACAGGTGGTCGTGTATTTGGGCAGCAAAGTGAAACATTGGACGAAGAGGCATTTGATCCAACGATTAAATCTATGCTGACAACTGCCAAAGATTATTTTGGCGGGTTGTTCTTTCCTGCCAACGAACCTTGGGAGGTACAAACTTCTGGGAAAACTGTTTCGTTGTCCCCTGGGGAGGCAATCGCTTGTACTGAACTGATCCGTGATACGCTGAACAATCCAGATTCAAAATGGTATGAGGCACGTGAAATCTTTTTAGATAACTTTGCACGCTTTGGCACAGGGGATTTGATGGGCGTAGAAACATTGGACAATGATTGTCCGTTCATTGTGCGTTCTATGGGGTTGAGTGCTATGTCCACAAACGTAGATCACTCTGCACAGCGACAAGTGTTCAATATGACTGCACAGCAGATTGTAAAAGAATTTGGTTGGGAAAAGGTAAAAAATATCAAACGTGTTGTTTCTGCATTTCAAAACTATGATATTACCACCCTGTTCAAGGTTAGTTGCTTGATCGTGCAGAATCCAGAATATGTAAAGGGCGTTGAAGATGGTAGAAAGTCAAGACCGTATATTGGTTATTGGTATTTGACGGACGACGAGGTTTTTGACACAGAAATGTTCCGTGAAAAACCGTTTAGTATTTCCCGCTATTTTATACGTCAAGGGTATGGGTACGGTTATAGTCCGCTGACGAATATGAAAAAATCATTTGAATCATTGGAGGGATTGTTCTTCTTGTCAATGTCCAGTGCAGGGAAGATTGCTGATGCACGTATGGGGTATTTTGATCTGGGTACGATTGGTGCGTTGGAATTAGATTCAGATGCAAAGTATGTGCCGTTCAATGGCGGGTTAGTTGGGTCTGGTTCTGCACCTGTATTTAAGATTGAAGATGCAGGCGATATTACACCGATTTGGAACGCAATCCGCCCTGTGATCTTGGAGGGATTACGCAAGGAATATAAACTTGATGCGATGGAGGGGTATTTCCAAAAGTCGGGCAATCCACGTACAGCAACCGAGGTTATGGCATTAAAGACGGTTCAAGATGCTATGTTGGCACCACAGGTTCGTTTGTTCGCTGAACAACTGACAGATTTCCGCAGACGTATAACAATGATTGCGTTGCGTACATTGGTGCGTATGGGTAGGATCAAAACACCTGGTGTTGAAAAAGCGATTATGCGTGGCGATAAATCTATTTTCAAACTGGAAGAAACGTCAATCGTGAAACGCATCATATACAGCGAACGCCAGCAACAGTTCGTGAACGATTTGCAAACTATTGGTGCTGCGTTGCAGGTGCAAAATTCGTTGATTGGGGCGGTTGATTTGTATGATCCCTTGAAAAAAGTGTTGGAATATGGTAATATTAAACTGCGTGATAAGACAGATTATGAACAGAAAAGAAATCTAGCAGAAGAAATGTCTATACGCCAAAGCCAAGCCCAAACCACAGTCGCAGAGGCGGCAGCGGACAAGGCAGCAACAGAGGCGGTAGGGCAATAAGATAGGGAAAGGAAATGGAAAAAATATCGTCTGTGCAGGCGTTGATAGAAGAGAGAAAACGCCAATACGAAAGGCAATTTGCACAAACTGCAAAGATAGTGCAGTCGTGCTATGAAACAGAGGCGGGTAAATACTTTATACAGTGGTTGGCAACCGAGGCACGTTTTTTTGCTGGTGGGTTGCAGGTTATTTCAAACCTAAAAGAAAAGTATAAAGTTCCACCAGAATATTACACAGGTCAAACCGATTTAATCAAAAAGATTATGAAATTTCTAACCGCAGATCAGGTCGCTGATCTGACTGTTGCGGTTGTGAAAAAGCAGGAAACGAAAAAAGAAAAAGAAGAGGAAGAAAATGGACGAGAATAAAGTTGTTCTGCCTGACGAATACAAGGAAAAGGGTTGGGCAAAGTCAATCTTGAACGATGCAGGCGAGGTTGATATGGGAAAAGTATTTTCCAAAATTGACGGTCAAGAATCCTTGTTGGGTAAAAAACAGATCCCTGGCAAAAATTCCACCGAAGAAGAGTGGGCAAAGTTCAACGCACAGATCACAGCCGATTATGAAGATGGCGAATATGATGCGGTTCTGGACGGACTGGAAACAAAAGCCGATATGGTAAAGGCGTTGAAAGGGCAGGGTCTAACACCAAAGCAGGCAGCAAAGGTTGCTGAATTGTACAAAGCCGAAAAAGCAAAGACGGCTGAAAAGATTTTTAATGCCGAAGAGTTCCAATCTGCGATCCGTGAATCTATGGACGAATCCACCTATAACAAGGTAAAGGCACACCTGGAAGAAATCGGGCAGTGGGAAGATGTTAAAAAGATGTCCAATGCTGCTGCGATCAAGATATTGAAATCCAACGCTGCACTGATTAAAAAGTATGGTGTAGAAGATAAACCAGGACACAATGGCGGCAATCCTGCTGAAAGCGGTGGTAATGGTAAAGGGTTCAATAACCAAGAATATGTCAGTCGTGTATATGAGTTGATGCGTGAGGGCAAAACACATAGCGAGGCGATTGCACAGGCAAAGAGGGAGTTTTCATAATGTCTTTGAAATATACAGCAGAAGAAATCAAATGGTTGGCACGCACACGCCTTGTGTTGTGTTTTACTGAACCACAAATGAAGAAAGGGCTGATCGCAGAGTGTTGCTTTACGATGCCCAATGGCAATAAGCACAGTTGGGTTGAGGCGTGTTTCCCGATGTATGAAGAAAACCACGACAGACAGATTGCACAAGAAATATTGCGTGAACGTGCGTTGAATAAGTGCTGGGAAATTTGCGGACAGTATACCTTGGCAACAGGGGAAAAGATGCAGATCCCAGAAAACTGTACGTGTTATACAGACGATAACATTGAAGAAATAAAGGGGAAATAATGCCAAAAGGTATGGGGTTCAAAGCAGCCCAAAATCAGATTGCAAAACGTCAAGGCGTTAGCAAAAAGCAGGCGGGTGCAATTCTTGCATCTGCCACACGCAAGGCAAGTCCTGCCGCAAAGCGTAGAAATCCAAACTTAAAGAAAGTAAAGGGGTAAAAAATGCCAGAAAATGTAGAAAATGTAAATGTTGAAACACCAACAGTTGAAACACCTGCGGCTGATGCAGCAACACCTGCTGATGCAACGCCAGAGGTTAAAGCAGAAAAAACCACAAAGGGTAAAGGTAAAAGCACAAAAGGTGCAGCAACACCTGCTAAAAACTCTGATGTGCCAACAGTATGTGGTATGCGTATTACAGTCGTTGGTCGTGCGGTTGATCTGAACGGTTTGAAAAACTATGAAACAACTGTTGATATTCCACGTCGTGAAAACTGGGCACAATATCTGCGTGCGTTTGTTGAACACAAATTGCAGTCAGAAAGTGCATCTGTGCAGGGCGTACAGACAACATACATTGACGATGAAGAAGAAACAGCAGTTCCTGTTTCGTTCTTTGGTAAAGATGTTATGAAATTATCACGTGAAGAAATCTTGCCTGTTGCAGCATACTATGGTTTGCGTGGCACAAAAAAGATGTCGGAAAAACGTGCAGCGTGCATCAGTATCTATCGTCAGTTGTGTGAATATCTGGGTATAGAAAAACCAACAGACGAATCCACTGCTCGCACTTGGGCACCGTTGATCTTAAAACCTTTGGTTTGTCCAAAAGGCGACACAGTTATGCCATTAGGTAAGCCGATTGCGTTTGTGGATCAAGGCAACGTATGGGAAAAAACGTTTATGAAACGTGATTAAAGAAAGGGGCGTTAGCCCCTTTTCTTGTATTTCCTGGTTGTTTGTACCATCTGTCCATTATGCCTGTATAGGCGTGTTAAAATGTCCAGTATTGGGCGTTCTATTTGAAAATCCATATTTGTTTGTTTCAATCCCTCCTCCGTATGTTAAAACAATGTTTTCTGTTCTGGTTGTCTGGGCTTGGTTTTTAGTCCGTATGATGCACGTGCTTTGACGTACCGATCCCACGCATAATCTGGTATGTATTGTGCAGGGAATTTGTGGAACGGTATGCCAAGATCTTGCCCATTATATTTTGCCATCGGTTGTCCTTATAAAAGTTCGTTGTCGTCAACCTCTGCGTATTCTAGCAAGTATGCGTGAATACAGTGGATCCTGTGCCAGTATTTGCTTTTTGGTGGTTTGGTCTGTATGTGTCCATTACACCAACGGAATTGGCGACCTTTGTCGGGGTGGTTTATTACTGTTATTGGGTTGCTGCATAGGTGTGCCAGTGCCTCAATTAGTTTCATTTCTGTTCCTTATGTTCTTTTATTTCAATTTTTACCGCAGCCAGATTCCTGCCTTTGTAAATATCACGCACAACACCACTTATACATCTTGGGTCTAACGCACGTCTTGCTTGTCCTGTATCTTTTACAAATAATGTGTTTTGTGCCAGCGGTCTGAAATCCTTATGGATTCTATTCCAAAACAGTCCAGTATCTAAATCTTTTATCGCATATACAATCATTTTATTTTTCCTTTGGTTTGTGTCTGTTGCTGATTATTTGTGTGTATTTATCTATGATGTCATCAAGGTCATAATAAGTATCGTCAATCAGTGCCTTAAATCCACAATCCGCCCATTCAACAATTACCCAATCTTCATCATAGGTTCGTAATATGTCCCCTTCATAAATCAGGTTGCCGTTCTTGTCCTTTAATCCTGTGCATTGTTCCACAATAAAATCTTTTTGACAAAAGCGTTCGGCTGGGTACATTTTAACATCTATACGGTATCTTTTTTCTTTTTCCCACCACACTCTAAACTTAAATCTGTCTTTGTTCATATTCAATCCTTTTTGTACCAGTTGCCTTGTCCGTGCTTTTCACGCCAGTGTCTGCGTGATGCTTTTTTATGTGCCTCTGTGTATGAAGATGCGTATTTGCTGCGTTGTTCGTTGTACATAAACTTTATGTCGTACAGATCCATCGGCAGGTCTTTTTCTTTTAAGAAACGCAGTGCCTCTTTTTTGGTTTGAAAAGTTGGTGGGGGGCAGTGCTTTGGTATAATTATTACTGGCATATTGTGTACTCCTTTCTTTGTTTTTGTATACTTTCCCTTGAAAAACTGTATACTTTTTGCGGTTTTTCCGTTGAAAAAGTGTTAGTTTTCCACGTGTCTGTATTGTCCATCGCCCTTTGTCCATTTGCGTTGGCGGTTTTTAATCATTTTTGCCTGCACAGCATCGTCTATTTCTTGCCTTGTAAAGTTGAACGGCAGTTGTGCTATGTGTCGCAGTCCATCGGTTGTGCTGAATCTTGCGATGCCGCAGCATACAATTATCAAGTCCGCCAATTCTTCTAACCTGTCTTGCTGTGTGTTTGCGGACAAGTATTCTTCCATTTCTTCTTCAAATTTTTTGATTTGTCCATCGTATGTTGCGTGCGGGAAAGTTTCTGTGTGCCACGCAATAATGGTTGCCAAGTTCTCTTTGATAGGTTGTGGGGTTGCTTGTGGTGCTTGTGGGGTTGTCGCTGGTTCAAGTTCGCACGGTTTGTTTGCCAGTGCAATAACAGGTGTTAGTTGTTTGATAACAACATCTTTTTCTACACTGGTAATAACATATTCACAGTATTCAAAATTTGATAAAACTATGATTTTGTCCCCAGCAAAACCCAGGTGTTTGATTTGATTGAAATACCCCAGTTGTTCCACTATGTACAATGGGTCTGGTGATAAGTAATTAAATATGGTGTGGCGTTGTGCGTATGCCATCACGGTAAGTTTTTTGTTGTTAAACATTTTTAGTCCTTTAAGTTCAATAAGTTTTTAAGATATTTTGTGCGTTGTTTGTCCTTTGGAAAGCCCTGCCACTCTATGATTGCGTTCGCAATCTGTGGGTATGCCATCGCCAGCCGTCTTTGGTTTTCGCCATCTGCGTGTTCCCACGCCTCCATCAGTTTGGTTGCAAAACTGCCCATCGGGATTCCCAGTTTCCACTTTGCAAATATCTTTTTGTTATTTACAAGTGTTTCCTGCATATTCTCGCAGACAAGTTGAAATGCTGCATCATTTATGTTCATACTGTGCCTCCAATCGTTTCAGCCATCGGTGGTATTGTTGCCGTGTCCAGCCAACGATTTCCCACGGTGGTCTTTGGTTCTTTGCTTTGTAGTGTGCAACTGTGTCCATCGGCTCTGGTTTTTGTTTGTGTTTTTGCCCTTGGTGTAGAGTGCTATATGTTTTCCATCGGTTGCGTTCGTGTTCTGGTGCGTTCGCAAGAAAATCTGCGTGGGATTTATAGCCCTTTGCTTTTGCACGTCTGTCCCGTTGTTGTTCGTTGAACCTGTCCTGTCGGGCTTTGCGTTGCTCTGGTGTCAGTGATTCTAACCATTTTTTGAATTTGTCGCTTGCCATAGTTTGTCCCCTTTCTTTCCTAGTCCATCGGGCGGTAGTCCAATAGCCTTAAAAATTTCAATCAGTATACCTTGTTCTTCGCCCTTGCTATACACACTAGCCAATCGTTTTGAAAGTGCCCGTGCGTTGATTTTTTTTGCTTGTTTGTACAGTTGTACAGATAGGTCTTGCCATTCTGGAATACTGCGGTGGCACGGTTTAAGGCTTTCTTCTTCAAGTTCTGCGACCGCCTGTTCTCCATATTTCTTTACAAGGAATCGCCTGTATATCAACATTGTGCGGTCATAAACTAGGCTTGAAACATTTTTTGCTGCGGTGCTTTCTGCCCAGTTATGCCCACTTGATTGCCCGTGGCAATTCATAGGGTTGTATCGGCACGATAGACTGCCTCGTCCAAAATAGTGGCAGGCTTGGTAATGTTGATAGTCCCCCTGTGCGAATTTCCGCCCGTCCAGTACATCTGTCCAGTTGTCCCGCCATCGTACCCAAAACTCAAAACATATATCGCAAAATCTTTTATAGTGCGTGGTACGCAAAATGATTGCTCTGCCCCTGTTTATGCTGTTCCGCCTGCGTTGCATAGCCCCCTTGCGTTTCAGTGCTGTGTGTCGTTGTAATCGTGTGTATGGCATTGTTAGAATCTCGCAATCTGTATGTGTCCTGGGTTGTTTTCACTTGCCTTGACCGCCAGTACAACCGCCAGTACCGCTGTAAATGTTGCAACCACTGCGATTGTTTCTGCTCGCTTTGCGTGTTTGTCTGCGTGTCGGGCTGTTTCTGTGATATGATTGTAGTTCGGGCGGGGTATCGGTGTT
>JAZRGB010000047.1:0-8158 GCA_045643965.1 Candidatus Enterousia sp.
TTGGCCCACAGAACGACATGGCTACGATCCGACTTGAATCTTTTCACAATGCAGGGGGTCAATTAACGTTGTGTACTGTTCCCCACGGATTAATGCAATCTCTGCATTCTTGGCGGCCACATATTCGGGCGTGTCGGCAAACATAAACCCACCGTCAATTTCCGCGACCGGGCGGTCTGTTTCCACGATTTCACAACCCGCACAATCAGGCATAAATTCCAACGTTGATTCCAAACGTTCGCGGATTGTATCCGCCAAAATGATTTTATTATCTTTTTCAACTATAAACATTGTCTAACCCCCTTATTCTGTCGCCAAATGTTTCGCGCCCTCGGCATAGATGAAACGGAAAAATTCTGTTGTGCCAGACGCCGTATAATCAATTGTAATAACGTCGCCTTTTTTGACGGGCAAACATGCAATCATTCCATGACTTGCGTTAGAATTTACCTTGCCTGCTATCCCTGTGTTAGGATTATACATATGCACATATTTCCCACTCCCGCCACTCTGTTTACTGAGTACCAACCATCCATCCGCTGGTGCGGTGTATGTACTGCCCGACGAACCCAACGTCAAACCTTTATACACACCCGACGGCATACCCATCGCGGATATATCTATACCATTCCAAGACATCCCACCATCCAGTTTACCGATAAATTCACGGCGGGTTGTTCCGTCAGTTGCGACTAAGTTAAATCCCCCGCCATTATCAGAGTAACCCTTACCACTTAAAGCAAGATGGCCGCCTTTACTCCAACTTGTACCACTACCAATAATTATACGCCCGTCATCAGAAACACCATAAATGTTACCAGAAAGATTTAAGTCAGTACCAGTGACCTTACCCGTTAAAGTACCACCAGCAAGTGGTAGAAATCCCGTTATACGTTCCGCCGGGATTTTTCCCGTGGACATATCCAACAGGGTATATGTTGCAACCTGCAACGTATTCGCGGTGGAATTTGTGCCTACGCCAATTTGGATTGCATCACTCGCGGTCGCATTCGCACAATATCCGATTGCCATACTGTAACTGTCACTTGCCGTTGTATCATTCCCAATCGCAACACTATATTGACCACTTGCCGTTATTTTATATCCAATTGCGGTTGCAAAATTATTACTTGCTGACACTTCGGAACCAAGTGCCGTAGACCCGCTTACTGCAGAAGAATTTGCGCCAATCGCAGTTGCATTCCCACCATACGCATTTGCATTATATCCAAATGCTGCCGCTTTCGAACCCACAGCCGCAGCCCCTACGCCCACATTAGTTGATTTTTCTTGTGTCGCCTTAGTTCCCAACAACGTCAATGAATCCGTACCCGTGGCGGTGTTTTTTAACACACCCCCGACCGCATTATTAACAAACGCCGTACTCGCAACAGTTGTATCATTGCTATTGGCGGCAGGTGTCGGCACTTTCGGCGATGTCGTAAATGTCTTTGTTCCTGCAATCGTTTCATTACCGACGTTATGTACAACATCGGGATCACTTAAAATGTTCCCTTTGTCGTCTTCAAATTGACCTTTTGTGTTTAACGCATCGGTGTATTGGAAATACAAGCGACCCGCTAATCTATCCGCTGGGGCAATTGTTTCACCGTAATTCATATAAACAACACCAGCATCGTACAAGTCCGCCATTGCGTTCATACGGTCTAACCACTGCTTTAAGATTGTCGGATATTTTGCCGATATTTCATTATCGCCATCGATTGATTCACGATTAATGATGATGCCTTTATAGCTGTAAAATACACCTGTGTTTTCCCCTTCTTCGGGCAAACCGCTGGCGGTTGCTTCTTTGAAAACAATCTGGTACAAGATCGCACCCGCTTCCAACAGTGTGAATTCTTTCACATCCCACGACAAAGTTAATTTGTCTTTACTTGCATCATATGTTGCAACCAATTCAGTCATATCGACCGACCCGTTAATAGACGTAACAGCGTATGCTTTATAATTGCGTAAATTCACTTCGCCATACATATAACTATCTAACGTAAAATTCAACGTGGTTGTGCCGTTTTCAAACTGAAACAAATTCACCACGCCTGGCGAAATCTGTCTATTAGATATGGTTAAAGCAATGTCCATCGTGCAAATCCCCCTTAATTTCACTTACAGTGTTATTTAATTACAATTATTTTTCAACAAACTTTTTATACCAGTCGTCATATTTCATATTACCCTTGATATAAACCGTCTGACCGTCCTTATCACGTGCTGCACGTTCTGTTATGTTGTCGTCAAAATACGGCACCATTACCGAACGACAACGACAATGCAACGGTGGGGCATTTACCCCAATCTGTACTTCGCTTGACTTGAATACCTTACCGTCCATCATCTGACATATTTCACTGGTGCGATTGTCCAGTGTCGCAACAAATTCTTGGCGTTCAACATCCAGTTCCTTATAGCAATCTTGCTGGGCCACTGTGCCAAAATACGCACTTTCGGTCATTACCAAATTGCCGGCTTTGTGCTTTGCAACGTCATATTTCTTGGCAATCTTAGTAATCACCTTGTCCGGTGCTTCACCACGTATAATTGACTGCGTCAACAGCGTGTGCAGGTCATTTATTAACGCCGGTCTATGATTACCCCAGATGCGTTGCGAAAAATTCAACCCGTCTGCACACCAGGGTTTACTTAATACCTTTGAAATCTTGTTAGTATCAAGTTTTGCGAAACTAGAACCCAACCCCATGCCCGTCTGAATCAAGTGGGCGTTGCGATAATAACCTTCGGTGTATACGTCGGCCATAACCTTTGAAAAGCCGTCTAATTCATTACCCATCAACATTTCGACTTGATTCTGCATGTGTATTTTCATTGCTTCAAGTCGTGAAATGCGATAACGCAACGATGCGTTTTCCAATTGTTTCATCCACAACTGGTCAATGGCATTTTCTTTACCCATACGGATATATTCTTCAACAGACCACCGAAATTCGTCTAATTCATTACCCGTCAATAACTTTTTCGCTTCTGACAACGATATCCCGTTTTCAGTCGCCAAGCGGGTGTATAGTTTGTTGATTTCTTTGGTGGTTTCATTCGCAGCCTTTTGATACAGGCGTTCCAAGTCGTGATAATACTCAACACCCTTGTTATTCAAGGCATCTTCTAGTTGTAACGTTCGGCCACGCCAGTAATCATTCGTCTTTGTTGCCATTGTTCAACCCACCATTGCCGTCCATTGGTACAGAACCCGCATACGCATCCATCGCTTCTTTTTCTTCTTTTTTAACCTGCTTTAATTCGTCTTCGATGTCATCAATAAACGGTACTTGTGCCAACAACGTGCGGTTGGATATCTTAACGCCTGCCGTCACCAGCATTTGCATAATTTCCGTTTCATTTACAACGCCGTCACGGTTAAAGATAATATTAACGTCTTTTTCTTCGGCAATGTTCAAACTCTTATTGACGAACCACAACAAATCTTCAAATGATGCGGCAAATTCCGTCTCCTGATCATTGGCATCCAAATCAATGTCCGAATAAATCGACTTGATGTTCATCTGGTTTGGACTGCCACCGGTATGTAATTCGCTAAAATCGTACCCCTTGCAATTTTCAATCAGTGCTTTTTTGAATATCTTTAAGATTGCTTCGTAATTTTCCGAATTTACTTCAATAGTCAACGTGCGAACATCACCACGGGCACCATCGCCAGAACGGACTTTAACAGCACCATATTCGGCTAGGTTCCGTCTAAATTCGCCCAAATTCTGACCATCGTAATTTTCCAGAATCAAAATTGTATTGCGGGCATCTTCTTCCATGTTGTTCTTGAAAGTGCTGATAATGTCATTGATTGCATCTTGCAAGTTTTTGCATTTCTTAATCAGCGGGATTTCTTTTGCGTTGTATTTAAACGCAATCAGCGGTATGCGTTCCCAGTTATACCCTTGCACATCATCGCCGGTTTTTACGGTCAGATAGTTTTCGTGTGGTTTCTCAACATCCGGCACCAGGCGGTTATTTTCAAACGTGAAAAAGTCAATGCCGTTTGATGTGAATATTTCAACTTTCTGAATTACGTCGTGCGGACTTACCGCATTCGGTTTTTCTTCCAAATAAAAACGCACCACCATATCTAATTCGGTGTGTGCAGTGTCTTTCCAAAACGGCAGAATTTCATACGCTGGGAATTTCTTAAACTTTAATTTGTTGTCGCTGTAATATGGATATAACCACGCAATTCCACCATTTAAGCAATCTTCGCCCAAGTCCTTTAATGTCTTTTGAAACTTCTTGTTAAATACGGTTTTTAACTGTTTAACATATTCTTTATCATCACAATCGAAACTTATCGGTTGCCCCAACAGATAGTTCTTTTTCTGGTCAACCATCTTTGCATACTGATTATCAACCCGGCGATTGTTAGGCAGGTTGTTAACAACAACCAATTTACCATCTTCACCAAGGGCTGTGCGTTTTTTATGCAAAATATCGTGATCACCACGATAATACCGCTCACCATCCAACTGTTCACGTCGCATCGGCGAATTTAACCAGTTGACGATTTTCGTTTCAAGTAGTCTTATGTCGTGATTGTCTTGTGCTGCCTTAACCATCTTCTTCCCCGCCCAATTCATAAAAGTTTTAATTGCGTTAATCATTGGTTTAATTCCCCTTTTGCTTTCTACCACCAAAACGCATTAAAGTCAATCAAATCCAACAAGCGACCCACGACCAACCTTTTCGGCTATGCCCGTTGTCGCATCTGGTGCGTCGTCATGTGCATTTTTACCTTCTTTTTGATACTTAACCATTGCTTCGTGATATTCCGGCCAACGGTCACGCCAATTTGCAGGAAAATAAACGTGTTCCATAACCCATGTTGAATTTGATAATATACGTGCGATTTTGTTTGTCCGCTGCGTAAACGGTCTAATAACTGTGTAATTTGACATTAAATCAGTACGCATAATCCGTTCAATGGAGCGGGCAAACCCACGCCCACCGTTATTGCTTTCAATGTCCGCAACGTTGACTTTATCTTTAACCAACATTTGTGCGGTGGCTGGTTCTGTAATTTCCATCGGGTCTTTGGTATAAAGCACATCCAACACATACGCATCACCAGCAAACGTCACACCATAGTTAATCGAACACAAATAATCTTCCCCAGTGTCGGCTGTGTCGGTGTAGTTCCGTATTTCTCTAAATTCGGGCAACTTGCCGTCATATGTCTTAAATGAACTGTACAAGCGGCCTTTAATGTCAATCGGTTCTTGCTGATAGTTCGCTTTGACAATATCAACATTCATGTTCTTTGTTTTGAAATCGTAATCTTCGGCGGTCAAGATTTCATCACATAACATAGTGCCGTCGTCCTGTACGGCCTTGTAATTGATATGTTCGACATCGTCAAAGTTATCAAGAATGTACCCCGCCAAATCGCCAGTTGCCCAGCGAGTCATAATGATAATCAACTTAAAGCCCGTTTCGGTACGGCTCAACATTGTATTGATGAACCATTCCACGTGTTTTTGCAGGGTGGTTTCGTTATATGCTTCTTCGGCGTTTTTAATCAAATCGTCGATGATCATAATATTACAACCGAACCCCGTCGCAGTTCCGGTTGGCGATGTTGCCAGGTAATTCGTTTGTTCCGACCCTTCCAACGCCCATTTTGCAGCGGATGCTTCACCCTGTTTTATCTGCGTGTTTGGAAATATGTCGTTATAAACCAGAACCCCGTCGGTCTTTTCTTCCCATATTTTATCACGCACCTGTTTTGCAAATGTCGTTGATAACGTTTCATTGTACGAACCGGTCATCACTTTCAAATGCGGATTTTGCCCAAACAACCATTGAACCAGCAACGTCGCCGTTCTTGACTTACCGTGTCGGGGTGGCATATTGATAACCAGAATCTTTTTATCCGACTCATAAAAGCGTTGCAACGTGTCGCAAAGGTCATGCAGGAATAAACGGCTATCGGTATAAAAATCCGGGGCCACCAGTTTGCAGTAGTCCCAGAAATAACGCTTTGCCAATTCGATTTTAGCGTACAAACGGATTTGATCAGTTATCATCGCTTTCCGCCAACTTCCTTAATTCTTCGGTTGTCAAACCTGCGTATGGATTATTTGTCTTAATGTCACCATCAACGGTGTATTCACGTTTATCACGCCAATCCTTATACTTTCTGTTTTTTAACCAGAAAATCATAGCGGTTGTATTCGGTGGCATTTGCTTTTTAACGGCTTTTTTCTTGCCGTCTGTATCAATTATGTATTCTGTGTATTCATAACCCAAGGCCGCTTTTAATAACGCATTTTCAACTTTCGTATCAACAACGTCCCGACCTTCCTTTAACGCTTCACGAATCTTCGGATATTTCTTTTTCCATTCGACAAGCGTTTTGGGTGTAATGCCGATGTTGGCAGCAATGTCAGCATCGGTTAAGTTTCTAGCCCAACCCGTCAATCTAATTAAATTTTCTTCGGTCAACCAATCTTGATACAAGGCCATAATTAGCACCCCCCGTCATCGCACCTTTTTACAATGTCATTATAATTAAAACCCTTAAATTTACAATAAGTTTTTAATTCACACTTTAATCTGCGGATTGCCTTTGAATAGTCATTGATAATATAGGGGTTATTGCTTTGATTTACAATAGATTGATATTTTTTTATTTCCGCAATGTGTCGTTCTAGTGCTTTCATAGTTTAATAGCCTGCTTTCCAGTGAATTCTTCCCACCGCTGGATGATGACATCTACGTATTTCGGGTCAAGTTCCATCATATAACACTTGCGATTTAATTTTTCGCAGGCGATAAGTGTCGTACCGGTGCCACCGAACAAATCCAACACCGCATCGTTTTTATTGGTAAAATTCGTGATGATTTCATTTGGCAGTGCAATTGGGAACGTTGCGTTATGTATGTCGGCAAACTCATTGTTGTGTTGTGCCCCGACCCTAATTATGTTGTTTACAGTACCATGAAAGTCTTTTGTGCCAATTGCCCGTGTGGCTTTTTCACTGAACACATAAATAAATTCAAAACAAGACGTTAAAACCTTGTGTGCCATTGCCGGCGTTCCGTGTCCTTTGTCCCAAATAATCGTATCGGCCAACTTTAACTTAAATTTGTTCAAGTAATCTATCAAATCGATCTTGTTGTTTGCCAATTGTTGAATGTTGACAAACGTGTATTCTGAAAACCGCATCGCATTGTTCGTGAAATTTACAAGAAAAGATAAATATTCTTGATTGTTGTCGTCATCATTGGCGTATTTGCTATCTTTGCCGTCATAACCGATATTGTGTCCAACGTTATACGGCGGGCTTGTAAATGATACCGACGCCTTGTCGCCGTCCATTAACTTTGCAACCGTTTCTTTGTCGGTACTATCCCCGCACATCAACCGGTGTTCGCCTAACTGATAAATGTCACCTAGTTTTGACTTTGGTTCATCTGGTACATCCGGCACAACTTCGTCTTGTTCGGTTGCGACAATTTTCGCTTCCAACTCTTCAAACCCAAATTCGGACATATCGAGTTCAATCACATCAAGTTCGGATTGCAGCAGGTCAAAGTCAAAATCCGTATTCAACGTCAATTTATTGTGTGCCAACGTGTACGCCTTGCGTTCATCGTCCGACAAGTGATCCAAACGAATACAATCGACTTCTGTGTGTCCTAGTTCTTTTAACGCCATCAATCGCCCATGTCCTTCAACGATAATATTCTTATCGCCCCATACGCCGATTGGGTCATTCATACCGAATTGTGTGATTGATGCCTTGATTTGTTCGATTTGTTCTGGCGTGTGAATTTTTGCGTTTTTGTCATATGGTGTTAAATCATTTATGTGTAATTTGCAAATTTTCAAGTAAAATCAATAGTTTTCCCCTTAGGAATTTACTTTATTAACATTATTATATCAGGAAAGTATCTATTTAAGATACTTAAAAACGCAGTAAAATCAATGACTTTACGGATGAATCTCATAAAAACGCAGTAAATTCAATAACTTACAAAAATCTTTACACTTGCTTTACGGATGAATTTCACAAAAATCAAGTAAAATCAATGACATTACACTTATTACACTTAAATTGTATATATTTCTATTATTTATATATATAAATATATAAGTATATTAAATAGATACATA
>JAZRGB010000048.1:0-16929 GCA_045643965.1 Candidatus Enterousia sp.
AAATTCTAATTTGTTGCCGCGTGCGGTTTACGGCCTGACGCTGTCAGGCAGCCCATAACAAAAACTGCGTTTTTGCCATGGGACCCTTTTCCGGCACATCATTTGCCGACCGACCCGAACAGCCCAGACCGCAAAGCGGCATTACTGGGGGCGTGGCTAGCACAGTAGTAAGCACAAAGGGACGCACAATTCGAAGCGGAGAACGAGTGGTTGAACACCCAACGCGAAGCCGCAGGGTGCGTCATTTTGCACCAGCAGTATCCACCTTCTTTTTCGCCACCACCAGCATTCAAATCAGTATTCACAGTTCCCGAGGAACCACCATTAACCGACAAACACGCCGCAACACCATATATCGTTCCATACGGAAATGTCGTATTCCACGTCATTGTGTTCGCATCGCTTTTATATCCAGTACCATTGATTGATGGGTCCAGAATAACCGCTGTGGTATCTTCGGCAGCACACATTGTTGTTGCATGCAACGGTGTTGCAACACACAAGATTATCAACGCAATTAATATTCTTTTCATCCAATATTCCTTTTTTTATTTTTATTACCATATCGTACCAAATACGGTACCACGAAACGATGCATCGCTTTTCATTGCGTTCATACATGATGCAGTGCAACCGCTGTTGTCGGCACACGCATCCGCATCATCAAATGTTTTTAAATAAACCCAATACGATACCACACCCGTTGGAATACCATTTGTATATGTCGGCACTGGGGCCATTTTGCACCAACAATTTTCGCCTGATGTTGCACCTGTGGTAACAACAGTCGTCGGATTGGTCGTACTGGACAAACTGTTACACGACGCAAAACCTGTTATTGTTTTATAGTTATATACAACCTTCCATATCTTATCGGTGTCACTGTTTTTATATTCCCCACTGGTGCCGTTTACATCCTTTCTGAATACACTAATATACGTATTGGTTTTGACACACATTTGCACCGCAAACACAGGCAATGTTATCAATGCACATGTAATCGTAAATATTAATTTCACTTTATTCATATTTTATCCCTTTGCATTTTGTATTATTTCACCGTGTGATATGTTTTATTGTTATGCTTTATATTTATAGCCCCATGCGATGTACCTGATATCATATTCACATAACAAGTCGTATCGCCAACCCTGATATTCAATGATGGCGTAACAGATTTTGTCGCATACATCGGATAAGCCAAACCTGTACTGGTCCGTAAAGTATTATATTCGCCTGAACATAACTGCGAACACGTTCCAACTTCGGTATATTCCAACCCATATTCACACAATATCCCACACATCACAGGCGAATCTGGCATTGTCTGTTTACACTGTTCTGTAGTATATTTATAGCCACCAGAACATGCCCCAGATGTATTAATCTTGAAAAAACTGTCATCATTTACAGACAAATCAAAATAACCTTCTGGACAATCACCTTGATCATACGAAACAACCCCCAGTGGTATTTCTGTACTTGTTACAAAACCATTAGTTAAAACCAGCCCATCATTCATATTTTGCAACCGATAGCCCCCATCACATGTGCCATCCATTGGTGCCATAACAACATGGTCATAAAAAATACCATGCTGACCAGCCAAACAATCTGAACTGGTATCAGGATTACATGTTGTGCCTGTCCAATAACCATCGCATATCGGTATTTCTGTATCTTTGGAATATCCGTTTGCAGATCTGATGATATCTGGGACGTCTTGTAAACGATACCCCCCATCACATGTACCATCCATTGGTGCAACAATCGTATCACCCATAGAATTCTGTATTGAATAATACCCAGGCGAACAATCTGCGAACACATGTTCCGATATGCAACACACACATATACATAAGATAAAAAATAAAAATATCTGGTTCACAACTCCCCCAATTATCCAATCAAAAACCGTCACAAAAATGACGGTCGGGGTGTTAGAAAAATCATATACTTGATGACCCCGCTGCTTTCAATATATCACAACGGCACCCCGACCGTAACGGTGGGGCAAAAATAACGGTGCAAAAGACACCGACATTATCGGATTACGATGCATCTGCACCGAAGTATATGGCTTTTCTAAGGCCCGAACCGACATCCCCGTCAGTTCAATATATATTTTATTGGAAAATACAATTTTTTTCAATAATAAAAAATCCCCCGTTTGGGGGATTTTTTAAGATTCTTCTTCTATTTCTTCTTCGTCATCTGATTCAACTGCATTTAAATCGATTTCTTTTGGTATTCCCAAAATATCTTCGATTTTATCAGATGCGGCATCTAAATCAATTTTATGCAATACTGCAAATTCCTGGGCCATACGTTCCAATGCACGCAAATACAACTGACGTGCTGAAAATGTCATTGTGTCTGCCGCACTGCGACGTTGCAGGTCACGAACAACTTCGGCCAATTTCATTGGATCGCCAGAATTAATATTTTCTTCGTATTGTGCTGCACGACGTGCCCATATCATACGTTTTGCACCGGCACGCCCCTTGGCCGAAGCGATTGCTTCATCCATCTTTTTAACAGTTGTCAATGGACGCAGTCCTGAAATTTCGGCACGTTCCAGCGGAACACGCAATGTCATATGATTACGTTCAAAGTCAATCACCATCATTTTTATCTTCTGGCCAGCGATTGTCTGTTCTTCGATACGCAACAGTTTACCCACACCCTGTGTTGGATAAACAACATACTGTCCTGTTTTAAAATCTAATTTTTTACTTGGCATAATATCATACCCTTTTACGGTTGCCATCCTCTCTGTCCCAAGTATTATACCACAAAAAAACCAAAAAACAAATAATTGACGAAAAAAAAATCCCTTGGGTTAATCCAAGGGAATAAAAACTACATCTTTACACGTCGCACAGACCCCGTTCTGCGAACAGCAGATTCACGCGAAACACCACTTGTTTCATCTGCTTCGGCACAAATCCATTCATTATCCTGTAAGATAGCGGTCAAACCGTCTTCACAATGTGGTTTTTCCAAACGCCATGCAAAGCAACCGCCCTTTTGATACGATTCGTACGTTGCATTATCATCGCCATTACGGGTATATGCACCATATTTTGGGTTCCAGTATCCAGGTGCTTCGCCTGCACACCATTTACGTTCACCCCAACATTCAATACAATTCTTGTCGTTATCACACAATTTCACAGTATCCATTGTCATGATATATCCAACAGTAGCCTTAACCCCGTTCCCCATCTTCTTGCCATTTTCCAGGTCAACACACCATAACTTTTGACATTCCGACACAGAAACACCATCAATTTTATCACGCGATTCTGTCAAAACATAACCTGCACCGCATGACAATTCAGCCGCCCCAGCAGCACAAATTGACGCAATAACTAATAAAAAACTGTAAATAATACTTTTTCTCATGCTTTTAATTATACACTTTTTTCCACCTGTTTACAATACAAAAAAAATCCCCAAATGGGGATTTCTATTGTCCTAGTCCTGCAGGACTGAAACGACCAATATTATTAAACAGTTCTTCGATTGCATTTAATTCAATCGCTGCAGGTATTGGTGTTTCGCCATCTGCAATTTTAATATCTGGTAAATCTGCATCATGCAAAACCTGAGTTTTCAAGACACGATTTCCACGCACCCACACCAATAACACAGTTTCATCTGTAAATGTTGGGGCCAACGGTCCACGATAATTTTCATCTGCACCATAATAAATCCATACTTCGTCCCCATATATGGTCTTGGTCTGGGGTGCACCAATAGCGTCCAACAACGCGGCAGTCGTTTTAATACCCGCGACTTTTTCGTCCAGATTTTCAGGAAACACATAACCACGATGCTTTGTCTGAAAAGTACACGCAGATAACAATACAGCCAATATCAACAATATTTTTTTCATATTAACCTTCCCCATTTTCTTTGACATTTGGTTTGTTCAGCATTGCAAACTGTGCGATATGCTTTTTCAGTTCACTTTTATATGCGTTATTTGCCTTGGCCAAATCAACCAATTTATTAAATTGTGGATTTGCTGCACGTGCCGCACCAAATCTGGATTCTGTCTTTAAGAATTCTTCCAGTGGCATTGGATTATCAACACTTGAATCCATTGTCAGCGGATTATGCCCTTCGTCAATCAAGCGAGGATCAAATCTGAACAATGGCCATGCACCTGTCTGAACCATTTGCATTTGATGTTCAGGACCATTTTGCAACGCGAACCCATGTGCAATACATGGTGCATACGCCAATATAATCGATGGCCCATTAAATGATGCCGCTTCACGAAATGCACGAATTGCCTGGGCCTGATTTGCACCCATTGCGATTTGTGCGACATACGCCCCACTCATCATTGCAATCATACCTAAATCTTTCTTGGCATGATTTTTTCCACCAATTGCAAACTTCATACTGGCCCCAAATGGTGTCGATTTAGATTGCTGGCCACCAGTGTTTGAATAACCTTCGGTATCTAAAACCAAGATATTTACATTTTCGCCACTGTGCAAGATATGATCAACACCACCATATCCAATATCATATGCCCAACCGTCACCACCAATAATCCACACAGATTTATCAACGATTTCGCCAACTAAACTTTCTGCCAATCTTGCCCTGTCACCGTCAATATTAGCCAACTGTTTACGCAAATTCGATTCGATTTCACGTTGTTTCTGTGTATCTGTTTCATCAAACATCTGTTCAACATTTCCAATACCCAGTTCAAACAACAACGCCTTTAAATTATCACGTTTTTGGTTTAATGCCAAACGCATCCCCAGTCCATATTCTGCATTATCTTCGAACAAAGAATTAGACCATGCCGGCCCACGACCATTTGCATCACATGTCCATGGTGTTGTTGGCAAATTCGCCCCATATATCGAAGAACAACCAGTCGCATTTGCAACAACCATTTTATCACCGAATAAATGCGACAACATTCTGACATACGGCGTTTCACCACAGCCCGCACACGCCCCAGAAAATTCGAAATAATGTGGCAATAATTCAACATGCTTTGGTATATTCAAGTTCAGTTTACTGCGTTCAATATTTGGTATTTCTTCGGCAGCATTAAATTCAGCCTGTTGTGTTGCCATCACATCTTTTGCCGGAACCATTGACAAGGCACCAGACGGACAATGCTTTACACAGATATTACAGCCTGTACAGTCAGCCGGCGATATATTGATTGTAAAGTACATATTTGGTCCCAATTCAGGGGTCTTCATTGGCACAACCTTGACGCCCTTGCTGCGGGCATCTTCGGCTTGTTCTTCGGTCATTGCCTTGATACGAATAACAGCATGAGGACACAACATCGCACATTTACCACATTGGATACACTTATCTATGTCAACTGTTGCAACTTTATCTGATATTGCACGTTTTTCATATTTCGACGTTCCAACAGGATATTGTCCTGCACCAAATTCGCCATCTACACGGAAACGCGATACAGGGATGCTATCGCCACGCTGTGCAGCAATTTCACCCAATGTACCCGCAATTTCCGCCGGTGTATCCAACGTCATCGCTGGCACAAAATCTGGTGCAAATCCAGATACAGACGATGGTAATTTATAATGCTGTAAATATTCTGACGCTTTGTCCACAGCAGCCCAGTTCGCAGCAACAACATCCATACCCTTCTTTTTATAAGTTTTTTCGATTGCGACCTTGGCACTGTCTGCAGCAACCTGTGGGTCAATAACCTGGGTCAGATTAAAGAAATTCAACATAATAAATGTATTTATACGATTTCCCAACCCCAATTCTGCAGCCGCCTTGTTTGCATCCAAGAAATATACATTTGCACGCATACGTATCAAATGTTCTTGGGTGTCACGGGGCAAATTTGCAAATGCAACATCTGGTGCCAATGAAGTATTAATCATAACAGTTCCACCTGCACGCAAGCCACGAAAAACATCAAAACGCTGTGCAATCATAAAGTTTGAAACACTGATAAAATCAGCAACTTCAACCAAATATTGACTTTTTATTGGTGCGTCAGAAAAACGAATATGCGATGCAGTCAATCCACCAGACTTCTTGGAATCATATACAGCATACGACTGTGGATACAGTTCAGAATTTTCCCCCACAATTTTTACAATATTTTTAACAGCACCGACAGTACCATCGCTGCCAATTCCATATAAAACAGCAGTTTTAAAATTCGGATCTTCGACAGAAAATGCAGGGTCGGTTTTTAATGACAAACCGCACAAATCATCTTCGATTCCAACTGTAAAATTATGTTTCAATGTTCCACGCATTAAATTTTCATATACCGCTTTGACATCACGTGGTTTAAATTCTTTGGACCCCAAACCATAGCGTCCACCGAACACTTCAACCCCAGCACCAACAACAGATTTAACATCTTGGTACAATGGTTCACCAATACTGCCAGGTTCTTTTGTTCTGTCCAGTACCGCAATTCTTTTGACAGACTGTGGCAATATGTTACGGAATGCATCGACTGGGAACGGACGATACAAATGAACTTTCACCAAACCCAGCCCACTTGGCAAATGTGGCAATGTTTCTTCGATTGTATCAACAGCACTGCCCATTGCGACAATTACATTTTCTGCATTTTTATCACCAATATATTCAACCAAAGCATATTTACGACCTGTTAATTTTGCAAATTCATCCATACACTGTTGAACAATATCTGGTGTTTGTTCATATAATGGATTTGACGCTTCACGTCCTTGAAAGAACACATCTGGATTTTGTGCAGTACCACGAATTGTTGGTTTATCAGGTGTCATACCACGTGCACGATTTGCCAGCACCAAATTATCTGGCATCATTTGCTTTAACACATCATCTTCGATACGAATTAACCTGGATTCTTCGTGACTGGTACGGAACCCATCAAAAAAGTGTAAAAAAGGAACACGGCTACGAATTGTCGTAGCGTGTGCAATTGCAGCCATATCATGTGCCTGTTGAACATTATGTGACGACAACATCGCAAACCCAGTACCACGCACCGACATAACATCACTGTGGTCACCAAAAATTGATAATGCGTGCGTCGCCAATGCACGTGCAGCAACATGCATAACAAACGGTGTTTGTTCACCTGCAATTTTATACATATTTGGAATCATCAACAACAACCCCTGGGACGCAGTAAATGTTGTTGCCAATGCCCCCATCTGTAACGCACCATGCATCGCACCAGCAGCCCCTGCTTCGGATTGCATTTCAATTATCTGTGGAATCGCACCCCAAATATTCTTTTTATGTTGAAAAGACCATTCGTCCGCCAGTTCACCCATTGTACTGCTGGGCGTAATCGGATAAATCGCAGCAAAATCAACACATCTGTACGCAACATCAGCCGCAGCCCAGTTTCCATCAACAATTAATTTAGACATATTTTTTCTTTCCTTTGAACCTTGTTTTATTTCGGGAAAAATTATAGCAAACACCCAAAAAAACGCAAGAATTATTCTCAAAAAAACAGTTGACAAATTAATATTGTGTGTTATTTTTTATAAAAACATTTGTTTTGTAACCCAAGGATAAAATCATGTCACAAAAAGACGGAAATTACGTATCAGGAAATAATATTTTCATTTTAGATGACTTCAGATCTTCAACCACCAACGAAATGATTGGTGATTTATCTGATTTGGTAATGAAACTAGAACCACGCGATGAATATAAAGGCAATATAAAATTAAAATCACCATACGATATTGACACTTCAAAATACAATGTTATTGACGTATTTATTAATTCCAACGGTGGCGATGTCACCATATTAAATTCTATTTCAACATTACTGGGAATCGCGAAATCCAAAGGTGCGATTATCCGCACCACAGTATGTGGCAAGGCATACAGTTGTGGCAGTGCATTGGCAATCACAGGCACACCGGGTTTTCGCATTATGTACGCAAATGCATACCATCTGGTTCATTTTGGTTCCCAAACCAGAACAGCAAAACAAGAAAGCGAAATAGAATCTGTGGTTACCAACATGAAAGAACATCATGCTAATTGGAATAATCTGTACTTAAACAACACAAATATATCACAAAAAGAACTGAAAAAACTAATGTCCAAAGACAGCTACATACCTGCTAACGTTGCACTTAAACATTCTTTCTGTGATTGGATAATTAATGAAAAAGGTTTAATCCGAGGCAAATAAAAATGGGGCATCGCCCCATTTTTTTATTCTTCTGTATCCGTTTCTCCGACATACTCTTCAACAATTATTGGCATTCGGCTGTTTAATTTTCCCATCGCAATAACCATATCCATTGCACGTTGCAACTGATAATCTTGGGCGTCTTTTTCTTCGTCTGTCAATTCTTCTTTATCATCATCAGATTTCTTATCAGACTTTTTCTTGGCCTGTTCATTTTTCAGTGCATTTTTAAAAGACGCTTCGGAATACATACTTTCTCTTTTTTCCAAAACTTCCAATTTAGACTGCAACACTTCAACATCTGGGGTTATACCTTCGTTCTGAATTGAACGACCAGATGGCGTATAATAACGTGCAATTGTAATATGAATTGCCGTACCATCACCCAATGGTTTTTGCTGTTGTACACTGCCCTTGCCGAACGACTGTGATCCCATAACCAGTCCACGACCATTATCTTGGATTGCACCAGCAACAATTTCAGACGCAGACGCAGAACCATGATTAATCAGCACAACAACAGGTTTACCATTTGCCAAATCACCTGCCTTGGCATAAACACGTTCAATATCTGTTTTCTTTTTACCACGTGTTGACACAATTTCCCCTGCATCCAAAAACGCATCAGAAACTTCAATCGCAGCAGTTAAATATCCACCAGGGTTATTACGTACATCCAACACATACCCAACGACACCTTTTTTTTCTAACTTTGACAAGGCATCTTTTAAATCACGTGCTGTTGTTGCACCGAAATCAGAAATTCTGATATAACCAATTTTTGGTGTATCTTTGTCTTCTGGGTCAGCACCTGCCAGCATTTTTTCTTCAAATTTAACCGATTTTACCTTGATAATATCGCGTTTTAACGTCAGTGTTTTTGGTTCCCCGTCTTCGGAAACAACAGTCAATCTCACCTTGGTTCCAGGGCGTCCTTTCATCTTTTTAACAGCCTGATTCAATGTTAAATCAAACACTTGTTCGTCATCAATATGCGTAATATAATCACCCGCTTTGATACCGGCCTTGTCTGCAGGCGTATCATCAATTGGTGAAATAACACGTACAGCACCACGGTCACTGGTAATCTGAATACCCAAGCCACCAAATTCACCATGTGATTTTTCACTAAATTCTTTAAAGTCTTCAGCAGACAAATACGAAGAATGTGGATCCAATGCACCCAACATACCGTTCATCGCCGCTTCCAGCATCTTTTTTTCATCGGCTTCTTCAACAAAGTTTTCACGTGCAACTTCGAACAACATTGCCAATTTTTTTAACTCTTCGTAAATCTGTTCATCTGTCAGATGCACAACAGGTTCATCTTTTTTCTTTTTAGCCGCCGCATCTGCAACAAATGGTGTAAACAAAGCAATTAAAACCAAGATTTTCTTTAACATTTACCAATCCTTTCAATTTTGTATGCCCCAGCATAGAACAAATTTCCAGCAGATTCAACACGATTTTTATGCACAAATAAAAACTCTAAAAAATATTGACAAATTAAAATAAAGTATTACAATTATAGTGAATAGTTGAGGCATAATATGACCAAAAAACAAAATTTTAACATAAAACTAGAAATTGAAACAAACCGTGAAATCATAAACAGTTTGTTGGTCTTGCGTGCAAAACACGTTGATGACTTATATTGGGTCAAAACTGCCTTGATGCATGAATCTATCATATTGCACCAATGTCCATCCGATCAAATTCGTTCAGAAATTAATACAGGAAGCATCACAAACATCTGTGATACATGGATTGAAATTTGCAAAAAAACAAATATCACGAATTTCACACTAAGTGATGTAATCGATTTGCACAGAAGTCTGGCAACAAACGCAGGCGTTATCCCAGGTGATTTACGCACATCTGCTGCATACAGCGAACAGTTGCAAATTCAACTGCCAGAATTAGCAAATCAAGAAGTGATGCGTCAAAAAATAAGCAACGCAATATATCATCTGAACAGTGGCAAACAAACTATATTACTGCGTGCATTTGATATACACTATGAACTGATTGAAATGCAGGCTTTTACAGACTTTAACAAACGCACAGCACGCATGTTAATGAACTGGTTCCTGATTACCAAGGGATATCGCCCTATTATTTTCAACGAACAATCAGACCATGACAATTATATGCTTGCACTTCGCAAACGTGCACATGGCGACAAAAAGTTCTATTATAATTATATGTACAACAAAATGCTGCACAGCCAACAGAGTTTTATCAAAATGTTGCAACCACAAAAGAGATAACAAAACAAAATGACAGCAGACATAAAAAATCTTATTCACGGTCGCGAAACATATATTGCTGATTTCGGGCAAGAATTTGTCATGAAGCGTCCACTGCCAAACTTTGGACCAAACGCGTGTCAAACATGGCTAGAAAAACAACACCGAACGAAACAAGCAATTGATGAAATTCATGATATAAACAACCCACGATACAACATTCCACGTATGGTGTATATCAAAGATGATGAATTTCAATTACTGGAAGAACGTGCCCCTGGCGAACATTTAACAGCAGAATTATTTAAAAAATTATCACGACGTCAGCAATATGAAATTATTGACGGGATTGCAGCATTTTTGGTTGATATGAACGAATTAAAACCTGTTCGCGATGTGCACAACCATCAGATTTCTTCAGAATTAAAGTTCGACAGACTATCCAACTTTATAGACAACAAGATGTCTATTTGGTTCACCGCCAGCGAAATCAGCACTATGGCCAACATTCGTGATACCATCGCAAATTTCACATACGACACACGTTGTGCATGGTCACATTGTGATTTAAATTCAGGCAACGTATTGTATGATTCCAGCAAAAGCAAATTATCTTTCATAGACTTTGCCGAAGCAAATTACAGTTTTATTTATCGGGATATTTTTTCACCGCTGCAAATTGAATTAGGAATTTGCAGACCTGTATATCAAAGATATTATCAATTACACGATAAACTGAAATATTCTATGCCGACACCAAACAACCGTACACTGCGTAACATTATGAAATATCGTTTAATGTTTATATTACTGCGTCGCCTTATCAAGGCATCTGATGATTTGCGTACCACACCACAATCAAAAAAAGGCATCACAAACAATGCCAACAAGATTGCATTTATACGGGAACAAATCGCCGCAATTAAAAACATTGAAAGACAGTTTTCAAAGTAAAATTAAGCGACATAAAACTTTAGATTTTTTTTAAATTTGCTTTTTGATATAATATTGTTATCCTATCAATCGCTTTAAAAGGATTTATATGTCAGCTCAGACAAAACGCCTGTTTAAGAAAATCATCAGTTATTCAGGCATATTCTTTTTTGCATTGGCCGCAATTATGTTATGGTGGCAACTGCGAAATTACAGTTTATCAGATATTGCACACGCGATACTGGACATTCCACTGATTAATTTATTCTTGGCATGCGTTGCATGCTTGGCAGGATATTTGGCATTATCATTGTACGATTATTTGGCCCTGCGTTATATTGGTGGTCGCGTTACATGGTGGAAATGGATGCTGGCTGGGATGTTGGGATTTGCAATCAGTAATAATGCAGGACACGCAGTGGTCAGTGGCGGTGCAATTCGATACAGATTATATACACGCTGGCGTATTCGTGGTGCAGACATATTAAAGATGCTGACAATATCTGGATTTACATATTTTCTGGGTGCATCTGCGATTGTTGTGATTGGATATTTTTTAATTCCACGTGCTGTATTTGATAATTCCGTTGGGGTCAGCATGGGTTTAAACACACTGTTTATATTCTGTGCAACAATATTACTGACATATTTTGCCATCACGCTGATATTCCACAAAAAAAGCATTAAAATTGGTGAGGTCAAATTTCAAGTTCCATCAACACAAATGGCATTCAGCCAAACAATTCTAGGTATAACAGACAGTGTTCTGGCTGGTCTTGTTTTATATTTTTGTCTGACGCCATTTGTTGAAATACCATTTACAACATTTATTGGTCTGTTTGTAATTGCCCAAACAACGGGCGTATTCAGTCAGGTTCCTGGTGGAATTGGTGTTTTTGAAACTGTATTTATGTTGGCCCTGCCCGACAGCATTGACAAGGCGAACATATTCGGTGCATTACTGGCATACAGAATAATATATTATGTATTGCCACTGATTGGCATTGGCAGTTTATTTTTTGTATATGAACGTTGGTTACGTTCACGTATGAAACGCTGGTTAGCCGAAGCCAAAGAAAAAATTCCTGCAAAAATCAAAAACATTAAAAACGAAATAAAAATCAGAAAATAAATACCTTGCCAATCCATATATTGTCGTGTTAAAATACGCCTTGCGTATGACATAGGATTATAAGAAGTGTTTATATTGTCACTAATTTCAATAATTTGCATGGCACTGATGGTTATCGTGGTGCTTTCCCTTGGCATGGGCTTGGACGCCCCACGGGGACAGGTTATTGCTGTATCATACGTCGCCAAAACAAAAGGATTATTAAATGTCAAAAAAAATATATGTGGATGCAGTCCACCCAGAAGAAACACGTGTTGTCGTCGTAGATACTGCGACTGGCCGTGTTTCTGATTTTGATGTTGAAACAACCACAAAACCCCAGATAAAGGGAAACATCTATCTGGCCAAGGTTATTCGTGTTGAACCATCATTACAGGCTGCATTTGTAGATTATGGAACTGGGAAAAATGGTTTCTTGCCATTTTCTGAAATTCACCCAGATTATTATCAAGTAACCCCAGAACAAAAGAAAAAGTTACTGGAATTGGCACATGCAAACATCGTTGACGACGACGACGATCCAAATGACGAAGAAGACGAAGTCGCAGAATACGACGATCACAGTGCCGGCGAAGATAACAACGAATTTGTAAAACGTGCACGTGAATTCAAGATTCAAGACGTTATCAAACCAAAACAAATCTTGTTAATCCAAGGCGTCAAAGAAGAACGCGGTCAAAAAGGTGCATCAATGACAACATACTTGTCATTGGCGGGTCGTTTTGCTGTATTGATGCCAAATTCACGCAAACGCAACAGTTATGGAATTTCCAAGAAAATATCTGACAAATCAGAACGTGCCAGATTGCGTGAAATTTTGCACGACTTAAAAATTCCAAAGGGCATGACAGTTGTTCTGCGTACTGCTGCGATGGGTGCGACTGCATCTGATATTGCTGCGGACTATGATTACTTGGTTGGTTTATGGAACGAAATCCGCAAAACGACATTGGCATCTGTTGCCCCTGTGACAATCCATACCGAAGATTCATTGTTACGTCGTGTTGTTCGCGATTTTGTCAGCGACAAAGAAGACGTATTAACAATCCAAGGCGAAGAAGCATTTGATGCTGCCAAACAATATTTTCAACAAATGTACGGTCGTGCACCACGCAAACAGTTGGTACATTACAAAGATGCCGCTGTTCCATTAATGGTCAAGGCCGGCGTTGAAAAACAACTGGAAGGTTTACATGGTCCATACGTTCAGTTGCCATCTGGCGGTTCATTGGTTATCAACCAAACCGAAGCGATGGTAACAATCGACGTTAATTCTTCACGTGCGATAAAAGAAAAAGATATTGAACAAACCGCACTGAACACCAATCTGGAAGCGGCCGAAGAAATCGCCCTGCAATTACGTTTGCGTGACTTGGCTGGGATTGTTGCTGTTGACTTTATCGACATGGAAGAAGAAAAGAACAACCGCAAACTGGAACTGAAAATGCGTGAAGTTATGAAACGCGATCGTGCCCGTACCCAGGTTGCAAAAATCAACAACTTTGGTGTATTGATGTTATCACGTCAAAGATTACGCAGCAGTTTCATGGAATCATCATACGTTCCATGTCCACACTGTATGGGTGCTGGGGTTGTTCCATCAATTCAGACGGCTGCGATTATATTGTTCCGTCATCTGCAAGAAAAATTGTTGGCAAAATCTGCCCAGAAAATCATTATGACTGTACCAACAGATGTCGCGGTATATCTGTTAAATCATAAACGTGCAGAATTGGCATCAATGGAATCAGAATTTGAAACAGAAATTGTGATTGTTGGCGATGACAGTCTGTTGAACATTGATCAGTATTCAATTCAACGTGTTGCCCCAGAACAAAACAAAACAGAAGATTTGTTAAACGCACACGCACCATCAACAGACATAAAAAAGAAACACGCCCAGCATACCGATGCCAAGCGTACAACAGTATCTGCAAATCGCAGAAAAAAGAAAAAACAGTCAAAAAAGAAAACATTTTGGCAAAAATTAATCAGTTAAAAAATCCCCCCCATTGGGGGATTTTTGCTAACTTTTGTAAATTATGTGTTTTTGCCCACCGCATTACCCCGATTGTTGACGCCAAAGACGCCAACATATTATCGGACCAAACATTTGTTAACAACATCTGTTTTATTCTTTTTTTGATTTTTCTGACGGTACGTGTTCGCAACAATATAAAATTTTTAAATAATCTGAATCCGACGAATGACATACCTTCGGCTGATTTTACGACACTCTTTGACAGTCTTAGATTCAAGTCACGTTCAACAAAATTACGAATATCGTGTTTTATATTATTTAAAAACTTTTTATCATCATGGAACACACAAAAATCATCACTGTATCGCAGATAATTTACACATTTCATTTTATGTTTAATGAACAGGTCCAGTTCTGTCAGATACAGATTTCCCATCCATTGGCTGGTTAAATTTCCGATTGGCAGATTTTTTCCACCTGGCAAAGAAAAGACAATTTTTTTCAACAGCCGCAAAATTTTTCTGTCATGAATTTTTTTTGAAACGATATTCATCATAATATTGTGATCGATACTGGGATAGAATTTTCGCACATCGCATTGTAAAACAAACTTACATTTTTTCACGAACAGCATTGCCCGTTGTGCTGCGCTGTGTATTCCCCGCCCGGGGATACATGCATAAGAATCTTTGATAAAACGTTTTTGCCATATTGGTCCCAAGACATTTATTAACGCATGATGCACGATATGGTCTGGGTACAATGGCAGTTCATATATTTCCCGTTTTTTTGGTTCGAACACAAAGAATTTACGATATCTGGACGTTTTAAATTTATCATGTATTAAATCATCACGCAGTTTTTCCAGCAACACATCTTTGTTCTGCAAGAAATATTTTGTTTGTCGTTTATTTTTTTTACTTTTAACTGCTTTTTTTACTGCTAATTCAAAATTTTCTTTGGAAATAAATTCATCCCACAAATTTTTATATGTTTTCATATCTTACATCCTGAAAGACATATTTTAAGAAAAAGAATAATATCTGTCGATTTTTACAACTGTTCCCCGAAAAGGCATTTTTTCACGCACACCCTGCATTTGATCAATCAGCACAGCTGACCCAGTAAACAACACACAGACCTGACCATCCATAACGAATTGAATTTGCAGACATTTTCCATCTGGTCTTTTTTTAGAATTTGTAATTCTGAAATCCACAACCAATATTTCTTTATTCAATACTTCATCCAGTCTTTTTTTATCCCCTGGCATTGGCAGCTTATCACGTGCAAATTCTGCAAATGTATGACATTGACTGGAATCTATTTTTGATATATCCGACAAAATCATATTTTCTTCTCTCTCTTTTTCTCCTGGTTAATATTAAATTGGATATCCAGGACCGTCACCACGATACCGAACCGGTTACCAGTCCAGATATCCCCTGCGTTCTTAGTTTGGCTCACTGTATAAACAGATGTTGCACTGGTGTATCCCCCCGCCTTGATGTGAAAGGCAACGAAACAGATATGCAAAATTCTTTTTTAACACATCTGAAAAGTGTTTACCACTTTGTCCTTGCAGGCTAGCAAAACTTTTCCCTTGATATAAAAAGTTATATCCCTTTCCCAAGGAGCCGACCGACCCGAACAGCCCAGACCGCAAAGCGGCATTACTGTGGGCGTTGTTAGCACAGTTGTTAGCACAATTGGACGCACAATTCGAAGCGGAGTTCGAGTTGTTGAACACCCAACGCGAATACGCAGCACATCAACATGCGTACAACATTTACGGTGACACACCGTGTATTATTTTTTCAAACAATGCAAAAAATATCAACTATTTTCTGCATTGTTCTTTCAACATTGTCATTGCGAGGCGTCAGCCGTGGCAATCCAGTCACACCATCCCTTGTCATTGCGAGGCGTCAGCCGTGGCAATCCAGTCACACCATCCTTTGTCATTGCGAGGCGTCAGCCGTGGCAATCCAGTCACACCACCCCTTGTCATTGCGAGGCGTCAGCCGTGGCAATCCAGTAATAATAATGCCAAATTAAACTGGATCGCCACGGTCGTTACACTCCCTCGCGATGACAAAAGGATGATGGACTACCTAATCCAAAACATATCTTGTTCTGATAAATCCAAATCAAACTGGATCGCCACGGTCGTTACACTCCCTCGCGATGACAAAAGGATGATGGACTATCTAATCCAAAACATATCTTGTTCTGATAAATCCAAATTAAACTGGATCGCCACGGTCGTTACACTCCCTCGCGATGACAAAGGATGATGGACTATCTAATCCAAAACATATCTTGTTCTGATATATCCAAATTAAACTGGATCGCCACGGTCGTTACACTCCCTCCCGATGACAAAGGATGATGGTCTACCTAATCCAAAACATATCTTGTTCTGATAAATCCAAATCAA
>JAZRGB010000049.1:0-3703 GCA_045643965.1 Candidatus Enterousia sp.
AGTATGGGGTTTGAACCAGAAGAAATTGTTGAATGCTTAGATTGTGGAAACCGGTATAAATTTAAGGAAGTAAAGGTTAGACGATTGAAGTCCGAGTACAACAATGGCAAAGAAGATGATTTTAAAGAAATTATGTGTAAGCATTATCCCGCATGTAATGGCAATTTACTAGATTTAATACCGGTGGAAATGCTTGATGCGAAAGGAGGTGATGAAAATGAGGAATAAATTTGCATCTTATTCTCGCAATACGTCAAAAACATATACTAATGCCAATGGATATAGAGTGTACAAAGATTCAGGGCAGCTAGTTCATCGTCATATGGCAGAAATAAAACTTGGTAGACCTTTGCAATCTGGTGAAGTTGTGCATCATATAAACCGAAACAAACAAGACAATCGTCCATCAAATTTGTATGTGTTCCATGATCAACAAGCACATTGGGCGGCTCATAAACAGGATGCCCAAAATTATGGAAAAGATTATAGTTTTAAAGGCAAAAATCATTAAAAGTGCCTCAACGAAAATGACCAAAGTATATCAATGCGTGCTATTTGGGCTGGTTTGATAAATTTGGCGATATACACTGGTAATATCGTGGGTAAAAACCGCCGGAAACGGGGCGAAAAAGAACATCCCGTGGGATTACCACGGGATGTTCAATATTACTGGCGGAGACGAAGGGATTTGAACCCTTGATACGGGGTTACCGTATACACGATTTCGAGTCGCGCGCATTCAACCACTCTGCCACGTCTCCGTGTCGGTCATTATAAATATCATGGGATTATTTTGCAAGACCAAATGTTTGACTTTTTTTACCGTCACGATACACTGTAAATTATGGCAAAGACATTTAATGAACAAGTTTATGATACGGTTGCACGTATTCCGTATGGTCGTGTGGCGACATTTGGGCAAATTGCCCAGATGATTGGGCGACCAAAATGTGCACGCTTTGTTGGCTATGCGTCAAATAATAAAGATTACTGGCATCTGCCATGGCATCGTGTTGTATTCAAAGATGGGGTTTTAAATCCTGGTATGCCAGATGTTCAATATCGTAAATTAAAGGCCGAAGGTGTAAAATTTAATCCTGATAAAACAGTTGTTATGGCTGAGTTTCAGTGGAATCCAGAACGTGACGGCGTGCCTTTGGATATACGCGACTTTCCTTTGGTATTTTAAACCAATAGAATACAGGATTATCGCTGCCTGGATTATTTTTAACGGTAAGTTTAGTTTTGAATTTCATTTTCTTTGCCTGTTTTATAACAAAATTGTGCAGTTTTTGTAATTTTTTAGCCACAGGAAGTATTTCACAGTAAATATAAAACTTTGTCCTTGATAAAATGCGATAAGAATTCAATAATATACAAGCAAGATAAAGGAATAAAAAAATGAAACGTTCAGACATAGTAAGATCAATACAAGTTCGTTTTAAGAATATGCGTCCAACGGACGCTGCGGCAATATTGGATACAATATCAGATCATATGATTGAATCTGTTGCAAATGGTGACAGAATTGAAATTCGTGGTTTTGGGACTTTTCAGCCACGTGCCCGTGCAACCAAGGTTGGTTATAATCCATGCACCGGTCAGCCAATGCCATTGCCTGCCAGTACGACAATATTGTTCAAGCCAAGTCGTGAATTAACCAAGAAAATGAACGGATAATAATTATGTTGTTTGGTAAAAAATCTGGTATAAAAAACCGCAATCGTGAACGTTATGAACGCGTTCGCAGATTGCTGTGGATAAAATGTGAATCTTGTGGCCAGTTGGTTTATTACAAAGATTATAAAGAAAACAAATATATATGCCCACGTTGTGGTCGGGCTTTTATTATGAGTCCGAAACAGCGTTTTGATTTGCTGTTTGATGATAATTCTTGGGAACGTTTAACACCACCAAATGTTTCTGATGACCCATTACAGTTTGAAGACAGGGTAACATATAAATCCAGATTGGCAGATGCACGTTCTGAAACAGGTTGTTATGACGCTGTTACAACAGCAGATGGTACAATTGGCGGTGTTCCATCAACTGTATGTGTTTTAAATGGATATTTTATGATGGGGTCTATGGGACGTGCGGCTGGTGACGCAATTGTTGCTGCGATTGAACATGCGGTTGCAGAACACAGACCATTTATTATGGTTACGTCCAGTGGTGGTGCCAGAATGCAAGAAAACATCTTGTCTTTGATGCAAATGGCACGTACAACAGTGGCTGTGAACAAATTGCATGCAAACGGTATCCCATACATTGTTTTATTAACAGATCCAACATTTGGCGGTGTTACTGCATCATTCGCGATGTTGGGTGATATTCATATTGCAGAAAAGGGGGCACGTGTTGGGTTTGCAGGTCGTCGTGTAATTGAACAAAATATTCGCGAAAAATTACCTTCTAATTTCCAAACTGCGGATTATCTGTATGAACATGGTATGGTTGATATGGTTGTCGCACGTGGTGATTTGCATGATAAAATCGCAAATATATTGGCGGTGCTGACAAAACAGACATGTGAACCAAAGCAAATTAGCGTTAAAACCCCAGAACACGATATATCAAAGAAAATCCGTGGCATGGGCGAAACAGAGGCTTATGACAAAGTATTATTGGCACGTCACGAAAATCGTCCACACTTTTTGGATTATATTGATGGTATTGTTGATTGTTGGACATACTTGGCAGGCGACAGATTATATGCCGAAGATGCTGCGATGGGATCTGGTATCGGTTTTTGGCGTGGAATTCCTGCGGTAATTATTGGTCAAGAACAAGGTCGAACAATCGAAACGCGTCAAAAGCATCGTTTCGGTATGCCAAATCCAGACGGATATCGCAAGGCCCAGCGTATGATGAAGTTAGCGGAAAAGTTTAATTTGCCTGTAATTTCATTGTTTGATACGGCTGGTGCGTTTGCAGGCCGCGAAGGCGAAGAACGTGGTCAATCCCAGGCGGTTGCATCATCAATTGCAATGGGGCTATCTGTTGCAACACCTTATGTTGCTGTAAACGTGGGCCAGGGCGGTTCTGGTGGTGCGATTGCCATTGGTACTGGCGACCGTGTGTTGATGATGGAAAATGCGATATATTCTGTAATTGCCCCTGAATCATGTGCCAGCATTTTATGGCGTGATAACAAATTCAAGGCAGAAGCCGCTGCTGCGATGAAGTTAACGGCCAAAGATATGGCAAATCTTAATGTTATTGATGAAGTGATTCCGGAACCTGCTGGTGGTGCACATACAGACTGGCAGACAACAATGGAATTGTTGGCAAATTCTGTGGCAAAACACATCACAGAATTGCAAGAAATATCGGCGTCTGAATTACCAGCTCGTCGTGCAGACAAATTCTTGTCAATGACGCGTGATGTTGAAATATATCAGCCGGAACACATTGGCGAAGAACACTAAAAAAAATCCCCAAAAACGGGGATTTTTTTATATAAGATAAATTTGTTAAAAATACCGAAAATTTACCCTTGATTTTAATATGTTGGACAGATATAATGACCCAGCATGGAGCGTTGGCAGAGTGGTAATGCAGCAGATTGCTAATCTGTGACCGAAATTTTTGGTCCATAGGTTCGAGTCCTATACGCTCCGCCAGTTTTTTTAGAAAAATGACAATAAAATTTATCAATCTTTACTGTTGTTGTTAATTTCGCTGTTGCAAACCGATTTTG
>JAZRGB010000050.1:0-6619 GCA_045643965.1 Candidatus Enterousia sp.
GCCGCTTTGCGGTCTGGGCTGTTCGGGTCGGTCGGCAAATGATGTGCCGGAAAAGGGTCCCATGGCAAAAACGCAGTTTTTGTTATGGGCTGCCTGACAGCGTCAGGCCGTAAACCGCACGCGGCAACAAATTAGAATTTGTTGCCGCGTGGTACGTTGTTGGTTATTCGTCTTTGTTGTCGATGTACCCATAATGACAACGGTGGATGTGGTATATACCAGCCATGATAAAACGCAAAAAGTTTATGCCCCATTTCTTGCAAGTTGGGAAAATACGTGGTATGATTTGCGTGATAAAGGATTTTTATTATGCAAAATGAATTATTACAAGAATTAGAAGCACGTGGTTTTATTAATCAGGCATCAAATATGGATGCGTTAAATGATGCATTAAATGCTGGAAAAATTACCGCTTATTGGGGAACTGATCCAACCGGTGATTCACTGCACGTTGGACATTTGGCGTCATTAATGTTAATGCGTTGGTTCCAGAAATTCGGGCATCGTCCAATTACATTGGTTGGTGGGGCAACTGGTCGTATTGGTGACCCATCTGGTCGTGACAAGGGACGCCCAATGATGACAGATGAACAGATTGCAAAAAACTGTGTCGGTCTTCGTAAATCTATTTCAAAGTTTATTAATTTTGACGATAATCAGGCAATTATGGTTGATAACTATGATTGGATGAAAAATTACAGTCATTTGGATTTCTTGCGTGATTTTGGGTCTGATTTTACTGTGCCACGTATGTTGTCTATGGAATCTGTAAAACGTCGTTTGGATAATGGTATGACGTTCTTGGAATTTAATTATATGACTTTCCAGGCGGTTGATTTCTTGGAACTGTATAAAAAGCATAATTGTATTTTGCAATTCTGTGGTGCAGACCAGTGGGGCAATTCAATTATGGGTATCGAACTGGTACGTAAAAAGTTGGGCAAGGAAGTATTTGTATTATCAACGTCGCTGATTACAGATTCAAATGGTAATAAAATCGGAAAATCTGCTGGTAATGCCGTTTGGGTAAACGAAGATAAAACATCTCCATACGAATATTATCAATATTTCCGCAATACACCGGATGATTTGGTCGAAAAGTTCTTGAAAATATTTACAGAAATCCCATTGGATGAAATTGCAAGGTTGTCTGCATTACAGGGTTCTGAAATCAATCAGGCAAAGAAAGTGTTGGCATTTGCGGCGACTGAAATTGCACATGGCCATGATGCGGCGGTTGCTGCTGAAAATGCGTCGGCTGCGTTGTTCGGGGGCGGGGCAGATATGTCAAATGTGCCAAGTGTCGAAATTGAAATGCCAAATGATATGCCTGTCTTGGATTTCTTGGTCACAACAGGTTTGTTCGCATCAAAGTCTGAAGCCAGACGTATGGTTGAACAGGGTGGTATTCAAATTGATGGCAATAAAATCACAGATATTAAATTTGTGGTTGGTGTGGCTGATGAATTTATGGTGCAAAAGGGTAAGAAAGTATTCTTGAAAGTGATAAAAAAATAATGAAGCGAATTGTTTTTATTTTCTCTTTGTTATTTGTTTGTGCTGGGCCTGTGATGGGGGCCAGTGAACTGTCCAAGATTAATGCCCAGATTAAGCAGACAGAACAGCAAAATAAAAAACTGGAACAGCAACTGATAACGTCTGACAGGGAAGTGTCCAAGACTAAAAAGGATTTGGTGCGTGCCGCAGACAGGGTTAGTTCGCTGGAAGATAAACGAACTGAGATGGCAAAAAAAATTGCCGAATTGGACAGCCAATTAGAAAAAATGACAACTGATATGCAAAAAAATCAGGCCATTGTATCTGATTCTGCGGCCAGTATATTGTTTGTTGCATCACATCCAAATTTTGATACGGAAAATATGCGTGACTATGTTTTAATGTCGGCCGTTTTGTCAGGGGCTGCAGACAGATTGAACGAACAGATACAGGTTGCCGAACAACAAATCCAAGATTTAGAAAAAATTCGCGATGCCAGGGCGGTTGAAAAAGAAAAATTAGACCGTACCGCAAAGCGATATAATCGTGAAAAGTCAGAACTGGATAAATTATTGAAAACACGTAATGCACAAAATGAAAAGTTGAAAAGTCAACAGTCTGCATTACAGAAAAAATTACGTGAATTGTCTGCACGTGCAAAAAGTATTTCAGAATTGTCTGCTGGGGTCGGCAGTTCCGAAATGTCTGCGGATTCCAGATTTTCAAAACGTAAATTAAATCTGCCTGTGCGTGGGCGTATCGTTGTGCGTTTTGGTGAAAAGACTGCGTTGGGGTTAAAATCTGATGGGTGGCGTATTCGTACACGTGGTGACGCGTTGGTGTTGGCACCTGCAGATGGTGTGGTTAAGTTTGCAGACAGTTTCCGTGGTTTCGGTCGCGTGGTTATTATGTCCCATAAAAACGGATATAATACTGTTATGACAAATCTGGGCAATATTGATGTCGCACTGGAACAAGAAGTGTTGGCTGGTGAACCTGTGGGACGTATGAATCCTGATAAGCCAGAAATGTATCTGGAAGTGCGTCGTGGTAACAGTGCAGTTGACCCAGCACGATTATTCAAAGATGAATAAGGTAAAAAAAAATCCCCAAAATGGGGATTTTTTATTTCGATTCGATTACAACCATTGCGGCACAATAATCACTTTGATCTGTGATGGATAAATGTATGTTTACATCGCCACCAGCCGCAGCCTTTAATGCAGATTTTGCACCACCGGAAATTAATAATTCTGGACGGCCATTGTCATTGTGAACAACAGATACGTCTGAAAAAGCAATGTCATCACCAAATCCAGTGCCGATTGCTTTTAAGAAAGCTTCGCGGGCAGCCCAAAAGTTTGCCAAATGCTTTTCAGAATTTGCGTTGTCATTATCTGCGTATTCCAGTTCTTTCTTTGTGAAAATACGTTGTTTTTTAAATGCAGACCAGTCCAAGAAACGGCCACATTCAACCAAATCGATTCCGATGCCGATAATCACTTTTTCCCCCTGTGTGGTGTTTGTTGATATGGCATACTAGTAATATTTATCCGATTCGTGCAAGTATAAAATTCACATTAGTAAAACCGCCCATTTGGGCGGTGTTTTATTTGTCGCATTTTGAAGGTTTGTGTTCTTTTTTTTCACTTTTATTGTCGTGCATACCAGAACAGTTTTTGCAACCACAAGTTTTGATTTCAGATTTTGACATTTTTATTTTCCTTTGTTTATTGTTTTTTGTTTATGTCCGGACATTATTAAATATACATACACGGGTCGATTTGGACAATACGCACGTTTTCCCAAAAAAGTATTTGTAATTTATGGGTGTACATAATAATATGCGTGTGCAGTCGGGGTGTAGCTCAGCCTGGTAGAGTACTTGCATGGGGTGCAAGGGGTCGCAGGTTCGAATCCCGTCACCCCGACCAGAAAAATTTAAATCGGCCGTGTGCCGATTTTAATTTTTATCAGTGGGTTTAACGGTTCGATACATAACAACGCAGTTGTCCGGTTCGAGCCGCAGGCGAAAGGGGCCCGACACGTAGTGTTGGGAATTACAATCCCGTCACCCCGACCAGAAAAATTTAAAACACCGCCATAACTGGGCGGTGTTTAATTTTGGCTAGAAATTTTTATTTTGCATGCATATTATAAAACGTTCTTATTAGTTTTTTTACATCGTTATCCATATATTTTTTCGCATTTTGGATTATATCTGCTGGGATTTTAAATCTTAATTCTGCCAGTCCGCCAGCCATACATGCCAAAGTATCACTGTCGCCACCCAATGACACAGCATTTCGTAATGTGTCTTCATAAGAATATGCATCCAGTGCACAAATAATTGCTTGGGGAACCGAATTTTTGCATTTTACATAAAAACGATTATACGTTGGTCTAATTTCATCTAAAGTTTGATGTAAATTATATTGGTATTTCTTGCTTATGGTTTCTTTTATTTGGGGTATAGGAATTAAATTTTGAAGCATAAAACCTGTGTCCAGATATGCGTGAACTGCATTTAAACTTTCTGGATGATTATGTGTGATTTTTGTAATTTCATCTGCTTTTGTAAATAAATATTGTTTATCTTGGCTTATATGAAAAAGGGGGCTTATACGCATAACACAGCCATTAGAACTGGAATTTATAGAAACGCCCATGTTAACCCATTGTAAAAAACCGTTGCCAAAAGCACCTATTTTACCATTTTCATAGGTGCGATTTTTATATTTCAAAGCCCACTTGCGTAATGTTTCTTCAATTGGTTGTTTTGATACTAAATGGTCGGCAACAGCACATGTTAAAATTGTATCGTCTGTAAAACAGCAAGACTTATCAAACAGACAAAAATCCTTGGTCTTGATATTATGAAACTCAAAACGAGAACCAACTATGTCGCCAACAATAGAACCCAGCATCTTTTATACACCTAAAATATATACGGCTATTATAAACATATTATGAAAAAGTTAAGAAAAAAATTTCAATTTCTTGTCCGTATAATCTTTGTTCAAGAATTGTGACAGCCCAGTACGGTTCGTAAAAATTCAAAACCGCTTACTTCGGCTGATTTATTTTTGTTTTAAAATATTTGCATCAGGTTTGAAATATCTAAAAAAACTACAATATTTGTACTTTTTGGTGTATAATGCAAAGTATGAAGATAGAATACTTATTTGATAATGTAATATACAATAATCCCGATAAAAAAATCGACTGGGATAAGGTTAAGGCTGATAAATTCAGATTGAACAATATTGTCAGCGGTGATGTCGTACCTTTTAGAAACCAATACTATTTGATGGATCCCGAAAATTTTCATTTTGACCAAATAGATGCACGGGAAAGCAAAATAGACAAACAAAAAATTCAAAAATTTCTTGATGATAAGAAGATAACAATTCCTGTGGATGATTTTATGGTTTTGTGGAATTTCCAAATGTGGTTCAGAATGAAATATCCTGATCACAGAAAATATGAATCAATGCGTGGCGAAACCCTTCAAATGTTAAAAAATGGTCCGCAAAATCCGACACGTTTGTCAGATGCATTTAACCGAAAAATTGTTATGTGTACAGAAACATCTGCGTTGGCACAAATGTATTTGCAACACAAAGGTATTCAAAGTGTTTTATATAGCGGGAACGCTATTACGGATACAAAGCAAGATATACAATTCGGCGGTAATGCACATGCGTGGTTAATGGTTATATTAAATGGAAAAAAGTATTTTTATGACCCTGTTAATCCAATAATAATCGATAATGTATTATTGCCCGCAATAATGGATTATTCCCAAATTCCCGAGAAGGAAAGACATGACTTTGAAGAAATAATACATAAATCAGCAAAACAGGGTGGTGGTTTTGCGTATTTAGAGGCCAAGGATATTTATGGTGCAGGAAGACATTGGTTATATGGGTTTGAGTATGGGGATCGTATCAGAACAGAACGTGCTGTAAAAAGATTACCGCACAATCAAATTCATAAAAATTATGAATATGAAATGTGATTAATATTTGACTTTTATAAATCCAAATTATTAACTAAAATCGCCCATTTGGGCGGTGTTTTATTCACTTGAACAGTTCATTTTTATCATGTCTGCGATTTGTTGTTGTTTGGCAAATGCACGTGCTGATGGTACTGCACATGGGTCGCATTCACGTCTGATTTGGCCAGTATGACATACAAATGCAACGTCTTGACACAGGCCGTATGTACGTGCGGTTATCGGTTCGTTCAGGTATTCAATCGCAATATTCCAATATTTTTGGGGAACAGATTTGGGATCATATCGCCACATTTGTTCTACTGTATCAACTGTGCGTTTAACACATGGTAATGTGCTGCTGATGTGTGTTATTGTTGGTGTGACATTATTAATCGGATTGTTGTTGTGGCGTGTAATCATAATCCATGCTGCAATACATATACACAGACCAATGACCAGAAATAACAGTAAATAGTGTGCGATTGTATATGTGTTTGTATTGGTTTTAAACTTTTTTGCCATTGTGTGAATCCTTTGTTGTTTTTATATTTGTGATTTTATCATGGGACAGGGCGATAAAATATAGTTTTGTATTCCCATAAAAAGTTTGATTTTGAAAAAAAATTAATTTATTATTCCCAAGAATTAAGTTGTTTAAAAGGAGAGTGTCTATGTTTGTGACAGAAAAATTAAAAACATTCTCTTGGGTGAACGTTGCGAACCCAGATCACGAAGATTTTGAAAAGCTGCAGACAGAATACAAAATCGATGAAGATACAATTACCGATATTTTGGACCCTGATGAACAGCCCAGATTAGAAGTCGAAGACGATTACAAGGTTATAATCGTGCGTTTCCCTATTATTAATCGTGAAAATTATACAATGTGGCATACAGAACCGTTGTCGATTATTTTTTCGACTAATCGTGTGATAACTGTGTGTCGTAAAAGATGCGATTTGTTGGACAGAATTAAAAAGTCCGAAAAAACATCACGTGAAGAATTTATTTTGAACATTATGTACTATATCGCCGAATCGTATTTGCGTATGTTAAAGGAATTGAATAAGCGGGTTTTGGCATCTAAACGCGTGTTGACCGAGCGTATCCGTAAACAAG
>JAZRGB010000051.1:0-3535 GCA_045643965.1 Candidatus Enterousia sp.
TATATATGTTTTTATATGTTGCGTCGTCCCGTAATAATTCCATTGATCATTCAATATTGAAAAATGTATTGCAAAAATCCAATGGCTGAACTGATCCCAAAACGTCAACATCTTCAAGGTTTTTATTTATAGTCAATGTCACTTGCGTGGCTTGAATTGAACTTGCACTGTCTAAACCGCTCAAATCATCTGCAAGATAAACTTGAACGTGTTTTCATAATAACGCGAAATCGTTTGAATAACTTGGCGTCAAACTTGCGTCGGCTCATTTCTTTGATCTAAAATCACTTGATATTGTCACAAAATTTCATGTTTCGGCTGTTATTTCTGCACTGTCTATCATGGCAAGTGGAAATTGTCTGTCTTGCGTATCGTCGGCAAGTCCTATCGTCAATGATTGGTGTTGATTTGTTTCGTCAACTGAAAATTCATGTGTATATTCCCCAGTTGATCCAGTTGTTGCAACTGATCCAAACAAATTCAATAAAATATATCAAATTGCGTTGGCGTAAACATTACACTCAAAATTTCATTCGGCTCGTTGCTTTACAACGTGTCCGTCAAAACTATCTTCAATCACTCCGATTGAACTTTCATCAATAACCTTTTCGCTTTGATCTTCAAAATCCAAACTTGCTTTTGGACATCGCAAATTTGGTGCAACTGCTGTCCCCCTTGTTGCTTCTTTTCCAAATCAAATATTCACTTTACGTCAAATATATTTTCCCATGTTTTTTGAATAAAAATATAAAATTGTTTTGTATATACTGACGCAACCTATATTTTCAAGTCTTTTTTATTTTTCGCGACATTCTGACGCTCTATCAAATTCGACATTTTTTTTTGTAATCTTTGAAAAGTCCTTTCATTGTCTATGAATAAACGTTTCATGATTTGCTTTTTCGTATAGCGTCTTTGATATAAAAAAATCAAATACGCTTTTTCACGGCTTTTCAATCAATCAAATATTTTCTGATCAATGAAATGTGGTGCGATCATGTTTTGTTTTTATTCAAATAAATTTCATTCAAACACTCTGACAATACTTATAATCTCTCAATTGTCCCCCAGTAGTTCTTTGACTTTATTTAATAATTCGTCATATTCGTTGGCTCTAATTTTTTCACTTTCCAATGTCTTTTTTTTCCAATCTCTATATTGTATCAAAAACAACATGAATATTTTTTTATTTAATAAAAGTTCGGCTCTTCCCTTTCAATCAATTCAAAATAAACACGCATTGAAATCACGTCCGCAAGATCCGGCGAACGTCAAATTATTTTCTTTATTTCTTCTTTTGGTATTATTTGCAACGGTCAATCCTTTTCAATTTTCCATGCTTGGATCGTGTCCAATTCTTCAACAATTTTTGTTTTCAAGTCGTCATCTATTCATGGAATTGACAACGATCCGTCTTTGATCCATTTTGCAAGCATGAAAAAACATTGCGAACGCAAGTTCAAATATGTTTTGTTCAATCATTCTTTTTCTTGATCCGTTGCGTCTTTCATTGGAATTGGCTTTGATCCACCTTGAAAAATTTCGCAACCCAAACCGGACAAACCCCATCAAAGTCATGTTCAATCATAAACCATATTTTTTAATTTTACATTGTATTCAATTTGTTTTTGTTGCATAATATGTTTGACGCTTTCTGGCGTGCTTTTTTCTTCAATAATTCGTTCAACGACTTTTCGTCAATCCCAAACCGAAACCACTGTTGTGTCTTTTCATGATCCGGCGACGTCCGTAATAATATATTTTTCGCCGGTCATTCATGGATTTGTGAATATTGATTGCAAGTCACGGTATGAATAAACCTTGTTTGTGTCATCGTCATATTCCCAATTTCCAAAATATAAACGTTGTTTCATTGGTCAATCCGGCATAAGTGATAATTTTTCAATATATCATTTTGGACAATATGGATTGTCTTTGGCTAATATCTGAATAAATTTTTTGTGTGGCTCAATCGTTCCGGCTTTTTGTGGCTTGTAAAAATCTTGATAAACCCAGTTTTTTCAAGGATTGCAACTCATCAACAACATTGGCTTCAATCCATATTGTTCGTTTTTCCGTCTTCAAATACGACTTGAAAAAACTTGATATGCTTTGTGCGTAATTTGGACGGCTTCGTCAATAAATCAACCGGTTATTTCTAATGATCACAAATCGTCAAAATCAGGATCCATTGACGGATAATATTTCAAATCTTTCAACATGATTTCTGATCCATTCCAAAACTTCACCGTGTTTGGACTTTGTGGATCATTGGCACCGGAAATTTTGAAATGTTTTCATTCAATCAATCAAAAATCGTTTTTCAATAATTGCGTCAATGTTCTCAATGACGTGGCTTTCAATGTCGTCATTTTTGAACGTCCCAACGCCCGACGTGTTCATGGAAAATTCAAACACATTGTCGCAAGTCGCAAACAACCCGTGAATGTTTTTGATCCACCGGCACCACCACCAATCAACAATTCCAAAACCGGATTTGATTGATCAAATAATATGTCCCGAATTTCTGTTTGTTTTTTGAAAAGTTTTATTTGCTTTGTCATTTCACTTTCTTTTTGATATAAAGTGCGACTTGTTCAACGTCCGACAAATCAATTTTCTTTTTGTTGCATTCGTTGATTATAGATTGTCTTTGATTTCAAAACAACATTTCCAGTAAATTCAAATATTCGCTTTTTCTATTTTTCGGACGATTTTTCATGTTTCAAAATATCAAAAATATTATTAAACCTTGCGATTATGATAATATTTTCACAAAAAAAATCAAACAAAAAAAGACGATTATTCGTCGTCCTTTTCGTCGCTGTCCCTTACTATTTGCACAAGCGGTCATGATGTTTCCAAATTTGCGTTGATCGTTCCGGTGTTTTGTTGCACGATCGTCGGCTCTCACAATTCCACTTTTGTCATCTTCCAGATCTTTTCAAGTTCTTTCATACTGATATTTGCTTCGTCCGGATTTCCATTGATTTGTTTGATGTATTGATTGAGTTTTGCTTTCATGACTTCCAACGCTTGCTTTTTTGTCTTGAAAAGGTCTTCAACTGGAATTTCTAATTTCTTGGCGATCTCTTTTTTCTTGCGTTCAAGTGCTTTGGCTGTTATGTCGTCAAGTCGCTTTTGCTTTTCCTTTCCCCGTCCCCTTGTGTGTTCCCCGACTTGTGTGTTATACTTCAACCCTTTTTCAATCCAAAACCTTTTGACTTCCGGAATATCTGACATGAAGTATTCAAGTTTCAATGCGTTATAATCAAAATTTTTTGCTTGCATTTTATATTTTAATATTTTGAAGTAAAAAGTCTTCTAATTCACTCTCATCTTTCAATCCACTTTCAATTAGTCGGTATTTATAACTTTGTGGTTCAATATAATCAACAACAACAGGTCATTCACAGTCTTTCCACACACAATTCGTATAACTATATAAAGCATTCTCACACACAAATTGCCATAGTCAACTTTCTTTACTTACTAATTCTCTTGTACGACAATTATTTCATAGAGTTTCAAAAAA
>JAZRGB010000052.1:0-2194 GCA_045643965.1 Candidatus Enterousia sp.
CTTTGCAACAACAAATACAAAAAAATCCTGATATTGTAATATGGGAACCGTTTGATAACATTAAAGAACACACGATAAGAACACGCGATTTGTTGGTTGGGACAGATAAAATCGTACAAAATACGCAAGATTTTTGTGAAATCGCACGTAAAACATGCTATAATTGCACCGAAAAACAAAGATAAAATGCATTTTAATATATTGACTATCTTTCCAGAAATGTTTCCAGGCACCCTGTTGGGCAAGTTTCGTGAATGTGATGTGGTGTAAAAAGGATTGACGTTATGACAATGCAAAAAATAGATTTAATCTTGTCAGATAGTGATAGTATCTTAGAATTTGATAGTGTTTTGTGTGGTTTGTATGGCAATGTATCACAATCTCTATGGCAATTAAGAGATGAGTATAAATTGATAAATTCAGCAGAGGCAAATAAAATTCTTTGTCTATTGAATAAGATGTTAAATGATTTTCATGTTTCTAGTTTGCGTATGCGTGTAGAGGTGTTTAATTTAGAGAAACAATTTTTGCAGTTAAAGGAAGAAATAGAAAAACATAAAACCAAAATACCAAATAATACTAAGTTTAGATTTTTTGATACAGAAGCGTTGGAAAAGTTGTTTTATGAACAAACACATGAAATTCCAGTGCCAGCAGTCAATGAGATGACAGGTAAAGATATTTTGATAAAAAGACCAGCAGATAAAAGAAGAATCTATTTTGCCTGTGAAAAGTTGGACATAGAATTAGTTTTTTTTAGATGTACAACAAATGAAGATGTGTATAAAAAATTAACAGCCTTTCGTGATTTGTATAGTTTCACTGAAAAAAATTATAGACTGAAAATAATTTCACTTAATGCCTTGCAAAAAGCATATGATGATTTGATGACTGTAGTACCTGAAGATATAAAATATAATTTGTCTAATAGGAAACAGTTGGAACATGTTTTGAATCTGTACAAAAATAACAAAGTGTCAGATGAATTGATTCCTGATCAGCCTGAAAAAGCACCGATTGATAATAAAGATTCAGATATAATAACAGATCAAAAAGAAATACAATATATATCAGATATATGTAATAAATTGTGGGCAGACATAGGCGACCACGGAAACAGTTGTTTTAGACCTGATATTGCCCGTGCTTGGTCTTGTTTAACGTATTGTTTTAATGAAAAAATTACATCAAATAATGATGGTTTTTATCAAGATTTTTATCAAATTGTTTTGTCTAATTTTTTCTCTGTAACAAAATTTGAAAAAGCATTTGGTAATTTGAAGAATTGTTTCGGGGCAGAACTTGATAGAATATTACGATATAGCGGAAATCTTCAGAAAATAGAAAGTTTTTTAGATAAATATAGATATGCTATAAACCAAAATTCTGATAAAAAAGGGACAAAAATTTGTTCTTTTTATAAATTTCTTAATGACCCCATTTCTGCTCGTTATAGAATGGGGGTTTCTAGAGGCCAGATTGAAGCGTGCCAAAGATGCAAAGGACAAAGATAATGCACTTTAATATACTGACTATCTTTCCAGAAATGTTCCCAGGCACCCTGTCGGGTGGCGTGGTTGGTCGTGCATTGGATAAAAAGATTTGGTCATATGATGTTATCAATATTCGTGATTTTGCTATTAACAACTATGGCAGCGTTGATGACACACAATTTGGCGGCGGTGCAGGTATGGTTATGCGTCCAGATTGTCTGGGCGACGCATTAGATTCTGTAAAAAAACAAGGAAAAATCATATACTTTTCGCCACGCGGAAAAACATTGAACCAACAGTTAGTTCGCGAATTTGTCGCCGATCAAGACGCAACTTATACCCTGTTATGCGGCAGATACGAAGGTATTGATGAACGTGTTATCGAACAATATGATATAATGGAATTATCGATTGGCGATTATATATTATCTGGGGGCGAAATCGCAGCACAGGTTTTTGTTGACAGTTGCGTTCGTCTGTTGGATAATGTAGTTCACGGTGGTGACGACACCACCCAAAATGAAAGTTTCGAAATCGGCGGGCTTGAATGGCCATTATACACCCGTCCGTCAGTATGGCGTGGACAAAGTGTCCCAGAAGTCCTGCTGTCCGGTCACCATGGCAATATCGAACGGTGGCGGAAACAACAATCGGTTGACATAACAAAAGAACGTCGACCGGACTTAATAAAGGAAAATGAA